>JAUHYX010000083.1 GCA_030426285.1 bacterium | reverse complement strand
GGTGGATGCAATTCCTGATATTGGTGAAAACCAGCAGATTTTAATAGCAGAATGGCCTGGGCACAGCCCGCAGGACATAGATGACCAAGTTACATATCCGCTCACGACCGCACTAATGGGAATTCCAGGTGTCAAAACCGTGCGTAGCAATAGCATGTTTGGTCTATCCAGCATCTATGTGATATTCGCGGATAACATTGACTTCTACTGGGCTCGGTCACGAATTCTCGAAAAACTCAATGCCTTGCCGACAGGACTGTTGCCAGAGGAAGTTGTTCCGTTGCTCGGTCCCGATGCCACGGGATTAGGACAGGTGTTCTGGTATACCCTTGAAGGGCGCGACTCGGACGGAAATCCGACGGAGGGGTGGTCGTTGCAGGAATTGCGACGATACCAAGACTTTGTCCTGAAATTCCAACTTCAGTCTGTAGATGGAGTTGCGGAAGTTGCTAGCATCGGTGGCTATGTTACTCAATTCAATGTGGAAGTCGACCCAACAATTCTGGAGTCACTGGGTTTGCAATTACAAGATGTGGTGCGAGCCGTCTCCGCAAGCAACAAGGATGTTGGGGCTCGTACGCTTGAGATTAACAACATTGAATATATCGTTCGCGGCATAGGTGCACTAGAGGAGCTGAAGGACATTCGAATGTCTGTAGTTGCGAGGCGAAATGGTACATCTATCACTGTCGGAGATGTTGCTCATGTGTTTGCAGGGCCAACAGAACGGCGGGGAGTGCTGGACAAAGGAGGGGTTGAGAGCGTTGGCGGTGTTGTTGTGTCTCGTTACGGCGCCAATCCAATGCAAACCATTTCCAATGTGAAAACACGCATCAAAGCAATTGCTCAGTCCATGCCGCAAAAGAAACTAGCTGATGGTAGGATTTCTACGCTCACTATTGTGCCGTTTTACGATCGATCGGTGCTGATTGAAGAGACGATAACAACGCTGGAAGAAGCACTGACGCTCGAAGTGCTGATAACACTTCTTGTTGTGATGTTACTAGTATACTCAATGCGAGCTTCATTTGTGGTAGCTATCGTGTTACCAATTGCGGTTCTCAGCGTCTTTATTGTCATGAAGCACACCGGCGTGCAGGCGAATATTGTAGCATTGTCTGGTATAGCTATCGCAATTGGAACAATGGTGGACCTCAGTGTTATTGTCGTTGAAAATATTCTTCGACACAGAGCTGAGAATTCACATGTACCAATTGCTGACACGGTAAAAAATGCTACAAGTGAAGTTGCACCTGCTATTGTGACGGCTGTTTCTACAACCATTGTAAGTTTTGTGCCGGTATTTGCATTGCAAGCCGCAGAAGGGAAACTGTTTCATCCACTGGCCTTCACAAAAACGTATGCGTTGGGCATTGCCTTGTTGTTAACATTCACCGTATTGCCTGCGGTTGCAGTTGTTGTGTTTCAGCGCCGAGAGAGAAAGCACAAAAAAAGCACTGGCCGACGCATCAATCAAAACGGTGTTGCAGTTGGCATTCATCCTAAGAAGTTTCTCCTGATTGCTATTGTTACAATCGCTGCTACCTATCTAGCCTTTCTGTGGATGCCGCTTGGACCTGGTTCGCACATTGTTGTCAACACAGTATTTGTTGTCGTTTGTGTGGGCATTGTCATTGGCGGATTTGCGCTACTGCAGCGTTACTACGAATCGCTGTTGCTATGGCTGTTAGATCACAAAGCAGTCTTTCTCATTGTACCCCTAACACTGGTCGTAGCGGGAGTAATGGCATTTACCCAATTGGGCGAAGAATTTATGCCGGCGCTTGATGAAGGGAGTTTTTTGCTCATGCCTACTACGACAACGCATAGCGGAGTTGCACAGAGCACAGAGCTTTTACAACAATTGGACTTGCAAGTTCAAGCCATTCCAGAAGTAGCGCTAGTGGTTGGCAAGTTGGGACGTGCCGAAACTGCACTAGACCCCGCACCAGTTTCCATGTATGAGAATGTAATCAACTACTTCCCTGAATACGATGTGGATGCGCAGGGTGACAGAATGCGCTTCGCCACCAATAGCAAAGGGGAGTATCTCCTGGCTAATGGTGGAAGTCTGAATAGGAATGGCATTTTAGTCAACAAACTGAAGTCCGAAGAGCTCGTTGCTGACAAGGACGGCGAGTTCTTGCGGCGCTGGCGCGACCATATAACGTCACCAGATGATATTTGGCAAGAAATTGTTGACGCGAGTGCTGTGCCTGGAGTGACCTCCGCACCCAAACTGCAACCCATTGAAACTCGGCTTGTGATGTTGCAAACTGGAATGCGCGCGCCTATGGGTATTAAAGTTTTTGGTGACGATCTTGATTCAATTCAACAGTTTGGAATTCGATTGGCGGAAATACTGCAAAATGTTCCAAGTGTTTCTGCCCCTACTGTGTTTGCTGAACGCATCGTCGGAAAACCGTATATGCATGTTGAAGTCGATCGGACAAAACTTGCTGTCTTTGGACTCACGACAAATGAAGTGATGACGGCTGTGTCGGGTGCGATCGGCGGAACTGATGCAACCACAGTTGTCGATGGACGAGAGAGATACAAGGTAAGAGTTCGGTATCCTCGAGAGCTAAGGCATACACCCGAAGCAATCCAAAACATGTATGTGCACAATCAGGTTGGTGAGCGGGTGCGCGTGGGTGATGTTGCGAGTATTGAGTTCGTACGTGGACCTCAACTGATTCGTAGTGAAAACACTTTTTTAGTCGGATTTGTGCTGTTTGACAAGATCGATGGTGTAGCTGAAATGACTGCTGTTCGCGAGGCACAGCAACATATTCAGCAGAAGATTGCCAGCCGAGAACTCTCACTACCGAAGGGAGTGTCTTTCGAGTTTTCTGGGAACTACGAAAATCAGGTTCGGGCAGAGCAGAGGCTGCATGTTGTCATACCAATCGTCCTTCTGGTAGTTGCTATAATCCTGTACCTGCAGTTTAAGTCTATCGCAGTCACCGGTATTGTATTCTCAGGAATTGTACTGGCGTTTAGCGGCGGCTTTCTCTTGTTATGGATGTACAATCAGCCATGGTTTGCTGCCGTTGATCTTATGGGAATAGATGTGCGCAGTGTCTTTAATGTTCAGGGCATCAACCTGAGTGTAGCTGTGTGGGTCGGATTCATTGCTTTGTTTGGAATTGCCACTGATGACGGTGTGCTTTTTGCAACCATGTTGGAGCAACATAGGGGGAAGGTCGATTCGTTGCAGGCATTGCGTCGGAATATTGTTGTGGCCGGCAAGCGGCGAGTTCGAGCTGCTAGTATGACATCGGCAACTACACTTATTGCGCTCATGCCTATTCTGACTTCAACTGGTCGCGGAGCAGATATTATGATTCCAATGGCAATTCCTGCCTTTGGTGGCATGTTGGTGGCTGTGTTGGCGTACTTTGTAACACCAGTACTGTACTGCATTAGGGCAGAATACATGTGGAGGCAGCAGCAATGAAAATGATTTGTGTTCGCGGACTGTTGGCGATTGTCGTTTTGTTCGCTGAATCTGCTCTTACACATACACAGGCTCATGCACAGACTCATGTGGATACACTTGTTGCTTTGGGACTGCAGTCCAACGCAGCCCTAATGGCGCAGCAGTTGCACATTGAAGAAGCGGAGCTTGCGGTGGAAGCCGAATCAGTGTTACCCAAAGCAACTATTACCTCGTCTTTCGGGATCATTCCAGTTGAAACGCGAGAAGGGCCGGTGCTCGGAAAGATATCTGCGATGCAACCAATTCCCTGGTTTGGAGTGCTCCAGAAGCAAGTCGCTGCATCTGAGCACATTGCCGAAGTGCGATCGGCTGAGTATCGAGTCTCTCAGCATGAATTCATATACAAGCTGCAAGTAGCATTTGCCGAAGCGTGGTACGCGCAAGAAGCAACAGCCATACGCGCACAGGAAATCTTGTTAACACAAGCCTATGCAAAAAATGCGCATACAAGATATGAGCAGGGTGTAGGACGCATGGTAGATGTTGTGAGGGCTAACATGAAACTTCAACAAGACACAGTGTCCCTGGCCAATGCTCGTAGGGAGCACAAGCAGCGGCTTATACAGTTGCAATACCTGGTTCAAAACAAGTCGAGCACTCTATACGATAGTCTTGTCCTTCCAGACATTTCAACAGCGTTTGACTCAACATCAAAACCGGAACAACACGTGCTGGTTGCACTGAGCAAAACTAGAATTGGAGCTCTAAAGGCTCGTGCACATGCACTTGAAGCTACCGATGCCCCTACGGTACTGGTAGGGGTTGAGTATTCTGTCATTGACTCGAAAATGTATAGCGGTGCGTCTTCTGGGGGTACAGATGCGCTGGGAGTTTCGCTTGGGTTGACACTCCCGTTGCTGGGACAACGCGGAGAAAGCGCGGCAGAGGCGCAGCTCATAGCGGTGGTGTCAACCGAACAACAAAAGGCTCAGGACATGTATCAGATCGCGTCTGAATTTGAAGCAGCAAAGTTGGCGTTTGAATCAAATTTGAGCGAGCAAGATGTTGTGTCACGTTTGATCGAACAAACTCAGTTGTCGTTGCAACTGACAATAGAGGAGTACAGCAACAATGGCAGTGAATTTGAGCAGATTTTGGATGTGCAGAGAGACTTGTTGGAATTGCAGATGAGGGCCAAGAAACTGAGGGCAGAGCAAGTGAAGTTGTGGGCGAAAATTGAGTTTTGGCGCGGGGGATAAACCCCCTCCCCCACACAAGAATTTCGCAACAAATAGAACTAAACGCAATGCCGAGCGCACTGCATGGCTCAAAACCCACTGATATCAAGAACGAACAAATAGAATTCGCGAACATTCCGACGATAATAGCGATGAGCATTCTTGAGTAGGGCACATCAAACGAGTCGGCGCAGCGAGGGAGTATCTTCACTTGCTAAACTTACAAACACGGAACTACAAATAGGTTCCATGTATATACACAGAGCAAAAAACATATGAATACAACGACAAAGACAAAGTCAAATCAACGCTTACCTTGGACGGTTGTAGCAATGGTCGCAGGTGTCGTGTTTGCCATAGGTTACTTGGTTGGGAATGTGTCCACCAATTCTCAGGATTCCCTACAAGGTGAATCAACATCTGCAACTGAATACACGTGCTCTATGCACCCGAGTATTCGCCAACCAGAACCAGGGGATTGTCCAATCTGTGGTATGGATCTCATCCCAGCTACGGGTTCAGAAGGCGCGAACCCCAATGCTGTGGCACTGTCGGCATCTGCGATAGCAAGGGCTAAAATCGCGACTGTTGAAGTTGTAGCAGGAGCAGCAACCGAAACGATATCGGCGTTTGGGTTTGTGCGTACAGATGCTACAAAAGAGTTTGAGCAGACAAGTCATATTGGTGGACGAATTGAAACCGTTGCCGTTTCAAGTGTAGGTGATCACATTCGCAAGGGGCAAATTATCGCCGAGGTGTATTCACCTGCATTGGCAACCGCTCAGCACGAGTTGCTTGAAAGTCTCAAGCGCAAACATCAACAGCCAGAGTTGTACGAGGCTGCAAAACGCAAACTGAGAAACTGGAAGCTCACCGCTGAACAAATCAGCAGCATTGAAGAAACCCAAGAAGTTATCACGAGATTTCCGCTGCGTGCTGACTATTCTGGTGTTGTTGAATCTTTGAATGTTGCGACTGGTGATCATGTTCGCGAGGGTGAGGTGTTGTTTTCTGTATCGCAACTTTCATCAGTCTGGATTGAGGCAAACGTAGATGTTTCACACTCAAAGAACATTGCTGTTGGCGATTCCATGCATGTTCGATTTTCTGGCGACCGCTCGAATTCAATCGTGCGACCAGTTACCTTCTTATCGCCAACTGTAAATGCTGCAACCAATACAGTTATTGTTCGTGCCGAGGCCAACAATGCTAGGGGTCAGTTGCGTCCGGGCTTGCCAGTGCAGGTATCGTTTTCTAAACCCGGCTCCAGCAAGAATAAGACAAGTGTGCTGGTGGTACCAAGTTCGGCAGTGTTGTGGACAGGCCCGCGTTCGGTGGTATATGTGGCCCAAGAGAATTCTAGCGGTGGTGTTGACTACGAACTGCGCGTTGTGCAAACAACGGGAGTTCGAAATGGCGATCAAGTATTTATCACGCATGGATTAGTAGTCGGTGAGAAGGTTGTAGCTCATGGCGCTTTTGTCATTGATGCATCGGCAGAACTTGAAGGCAAACCTAGTATGATGTCAATTCCAATTGCCCAATTGAGTCCAAAAATTCGTTTGACAGAGCCTGTCCGCAGGCAATTAACCAAGGTTGTAAACACATACCTGATGTTGTCTCAGCATCTATACAACGACAAGGAAATGCCGGCGTATACAGCGGCCAATGCTCTTAAGTCAAGTATTGCAACATTGTTTGATCTGAGCCAGAATCAAGACCAAGAAAAGCTGGTTGTTGCAGTAGAACAAGTGCATGCACATGCTTCAAGGTTGCAAGAGACTACCAGCATTGCAACATTGCGCGACAGGTTTGAATTTGTTTCGAGTACTCTCATTCAATTGCTTGAAGCAGTTGAACCACTAAACACGAGATTGTATGAACAATACTGTCCTATGGTGCACGGCGATACCGGAGCTGCCTGGTTGTCAGACAGCCCCGACGTTTTAAATCCGTACTTCGGCTCTGAAATGCTTCAGTGTGGGGAAGTAGTACGAACGATTGACTAGTTGTCAAATGTCATTTCACGGACAAATTCTCGTATTGAGTCGCGAATTGGTCGCAATGATTCAATGTACTCCTCATCGGTCATGCTGCCCTGTGGCTCATAGTCAGGAAAACATTGGTGTAGTTTCCTACGAACTGGCTTAGGGAAGATGGGACATGTTTCATGTGCATGATCACATACGGTGAGCAATGTGTCGAACTCTATGTCAAAGTACTTGTCAACATTGTCAGAGGTCTGCTCTGAAATATCAATGCCGTCTTCCAACATGAGCTTAATTGCCCACGGGTAAATGTTGCCAGATGCTTTCACACCAGCACTATACACATTTACGCGGTCACCAAAAAACTTGCGGATATACGCTTCTGCCATGTGGCTGCGAAATGAGTTGCCTGTGCACATTACGAGAACATTTTTTTTCATGGTGTTGTCTCATACATATTGTTGTTTGAAAAGCGAACCAACGAAAGCATGACCGGTACTTCAATCAGAACGCCGACTACTGTGACAAGCGCAGCGCCAGAGTTGAGTCCAAACAGTGCAATCGCAACAGCTACAGCTAGTTCAAAAAAATTGCTCGCGCCAATCATTGCGCTAGGACTAACGATATTGTGGGGTAGGTTGCACACACGCCCGGTCTTCCAAGTCAGGTAGAAGATAAAGTATGTTTGAATAGTCAAAGGTACGGCAATCAGCAAAATCATGAATGGTTGATCGATGATGGTTTGTCCTTGATACGCAAACAACAGTATCAACGTTGTGAGCAACGCCACAATTGAAAGTGGCTTCAGCTTGGGCAAAAACGTGTTCTCAAGCCATTCTTTGCCCTTCGATGAAATCGCCCAACGGTTCGTGAGATAGCCGAGAACGAGAGGGATGACAACAAAAACGACCACCGATGTCACAAGTGTTTCGTATGGAATGTAAATGTCTGTTACTCCCAAGAGAAACTGCACAATTGGGATGAATACAATAAGGATGAGGAGGTCGTTCACAGACACCTGGGAAAGCGTGTAGTTTGCATCGCCTTTGGTGAGGTATGACCATACAAACACCATGGCAGTACACGGAGCTGCACCAAGTAATACTGCACCAGCTACATACTCTGTGGCGAGATCCACGCTAATCCATGCACCAAAAATATGCATGAAAAACAGGTAAGCGATACCAAACATGGTAAATGGTTTGATGAGCCAGTTTGCTACGACGGTTATACTCAGGCCCTTCCAATAATCACCGGCTTGTCGCACCGAGGAAAAGTCAACCTGCACCATCATCGGGTAGATCATCAACCACACGAGAATTGCCACGGGAATATTGATTGTGTTGTATTCCCATGCACTCACAATAGCAATGTTATCACCCAACAATGCACCAACACCAATACCAGCCACTATAGCAAGACCGACCCAAACGGTCAGATAACGTTCGAATAGTCCCATACTAACAACAGCTCCCTGGTAGTGCTTGGCACTGACCAACAATTGCGTTAAGAGTTGCCGTTTGCTCCGCAATAACGTCAGGGTCCAGACAATAGCACAACTTGTCGCCTTCAATTGTACCCTTTACCCAACCCGCTTCTTTTAGTGCTTTGAGATGTTGGTGTACTGTTGGCCGAGAAAGCGGCAGCATGTCGGAGAGATCACTTGTCAAACAGGCTGTCTTGTCCGATAAATACTGTACAATGGATATGCGTGCCGGGTGCGAAAGCAGCTTTGCAGCTGCAGCAGCACTGACTAAATTCTGATCAAATTCCATACATTTCCCATGTCGTTAAAATGCGAATGTGTCGTGTGTTTACGAAATCGTCGTAAAAATTCGACAGGATGTTCAATTCACAATCAAAAATCGTTGTACATTTGTGCATGCGCATACTCCGACTTCGTTTCAAAAACCTCAACTCTCTTTATGGGGAGCATGAAATAGACTTCACTAAACCCGTGTTTCGCGACACTGGCATGTTCGCAATTGTTGGACCTACCGGCGCCGGGAAGTCCACAATCCTCGACGCTATCTGCCTGGCTTTGTATGGTCAAACACCGCGTCAAGGTTCAATTACTGGAGGCTCAAATGAGGTGATGTCGCGTCATACTGGTGACTGCTTCGCCGAAGTAGAATTCGAGTCCAATGGTGCAACATATGTTGCATTCTGGGCGCAGCATAGGTCGAGAAAAAAAGCCGATGGAAATCTCCAGCCGTATTCTCACACTGTTTCAGATTCAGAGGGAAAAGAGCTCAACTCCAAGGAACGAAAAGCAAGCGATGTAGTGTATTCTGTTCTAGGCCTCAACTTTGAGCAATTCACGCGATCAGTGCTCTTGGCTCAAGGTAACTTTGATAGTTTTTTGCAGGCGAAAGAAACTGAGAAAGCCGAAATATTGCAGCGTTTGACGGCTACTGATATTTATGCCGAAATATCTAAGGAAGTATTTCAACGTCACAAAAAAATTGAACAAGAACTCGCAATGCGCCAGGATCGAGTGCAGTTTGTAACAGTGTTGAGTGCGGAAGAACGTCAACAAGTGCACAACAAAATCCAGGAACATCAACAGGCACTAAATTCGCGAAAGAAAGCATTGCGCGAGAAACAGAAAAGGAGAGATGTGCTGCTAAGAGGTGAACAACTTCAGCTGGAAGTTGGGGAGTTGACCTCGCAGGTTCAGGAGGCCGAAAGAGCACTGGAGCAGGAAGCAGAATCCAAAAAACAATTGCACAATGCATTGCAGGCAGCGCAAATATCAGAGGAGTTTGGTTCGTATTTCTCACTGCAAGAAAAAAAGATTAATGCAGAAACAGAAATCGAGACCTGCAAGGAGCAGGAGAAATCAAATAAAGAGGAGATTGCAGCAGCGAAAACCGAAATTGAAGCAGCGCAGCAAGGCTTCACGGACTCCAATAACCTGCTGCAAGCACTGCAAACGAAGTTGCCTCAGTTGCGCGAATTGGATGCTGAGGCGACTGCATTGCGTGGGGAGGTGCGGCATACAAGTGATCGGCTAACAGAAATAGAGGATTACTTGAAAGTAGCGGAACACAAAAAGCTACAACAAGACCAAAAGATGGCATCACTATCTCATGAATTGGAGAAATTAGAGCAGTGGTTTCAGGAACACCCAGAGTGCTCTTCGCTGCAAGTGCATGCAGACAATTGGATAGAGCGGATAGTTGAGTTGACGCCAAAGGCAGAGCGACTAACAACTCTCGACAAACAAATTCATGCTGGTGAGTCACAAATAGTTCAAGAAGAGAAAGCGAAAGATGCTATTGGCGAGCAGTATGAAACTGTGCGTCAACGTGTAGCGGAGGTTGACGAGAATTACGCTCAGATCGAAAGCGACATCGAACAATTGCTCAACGGATCAAAGAAGGCGGATGTGCAGAACTTGGTTCAGCAGATTCGTAAGACCATTGAGCTTCAGCGAGAAATTATGTCATTGGAAGAGCGCCGAGCGACATTGTCAAAAGGTGAGGCATGTCCGCTCTGCGGTGCTACCGAGCATCCGTTTGCACATGACATACCGGATGTTTCCGAAGAAGAACTGCAACTCGAGGAGTTGTCCCAAAAACTCAGGCAGATTGATGCGCTAGAAGAACAACAAAAAGAAGTGTCAAAGGAGTCGCGAGAACTCACCAGCCAGCTGCAAGTGTTGTCGGCGGAAACCCAGGGAATTCAAGCACGCATAGAGAGTCACCGCGAGAATAATGCAAGATGGAAACAAGAGCACACAGATTTGCAACAAGAGATAGCCGATAATACACACAAATTGCGAGCCGACTTTGATCAATATGGTATTCAGATAGACCTCAGCAATCCAAAGACAGCAATCACACAGCTCAAAGAATTGCGAAATCGCGCTGTAGAGAACATCAAGAATCGCGATTCATTGCAAGAACGAATTGCTATTGAAATTGAAGTTCAGCAGCAACATGAATCCGTGATTGAAGATACACGCAAAAGTATTTCAGCGCTGAAAGAAAAGGCCGATTCGACTCGTCAAAAATTGGATTCTACTATTGAAAAGCGCAACAGCATAGAGTCAACACCAGATATCGATGCTTTGCTGCAGAATAGACAGCAAGAAGTTGACAAAGCGCAGAAAATCTTGTCGGAAGCTAAACAAGCACTTGCAACCGCCACAACGAATCAGGAACACACTCTTGAGCGCAAAAATAAGCTTTCAATGGAACTATCCAGTGTACTTGAAGAGATCACGGCCACAAAACCTCTGTTTGCGCGAGCTTTAGAAAGGGCATCTTTCGCATCAGAGCAGGACTTTTTGAAAGCTCGGTTGTCGCACGATCAGAGAACAACGTTGGCAAATCGCATTGATGCACTGCAAACGGAACTAGAACGGAAAGAGCACAACCTTGCGAATGCAAAAGAGCAGCTTCAGCTTTTGGACGTAGGACCAAATAGTGAGACTCAGCTCGAAGAATTGCACAATGAAATTGCCGCTATAGAATCAACCTGTGATGAACTTTCCCAAACGTTGGGAGAGCTCCAACATCGATTGTCTGCAGATGAAGAACATCATCGTAAGAGAAAGCAACTGCAGCAGGAGTTCATGGAGTTAATGAATGAAAAGGAAGATTGGAATAGACTCAACAGTTTGGTTGGTTCTTCAGACGGCGCAAAGTTTAACAAGTATGTGCAGGGTATCACTTTTGATATTCTCGTGACGTATGCAAATCGGCACTTACACAATATGCACGGCCGGTATGTTTTGAAAAGGACGTCCGCTGAGCTCGACTTAAGTGTGGTTGATCTACATCAGGATAGCGTGGAAAGGCCAGTGTCGAGTTTGTCGGGTGGAGAGTCGTTCTTGGTAAGTTTGAGTTTGGCTCTCGGCTTGTCGGCGATGGCTAGTAAGAACGTGACAATTGGTTCGCTGTTTCTCGACGAGGGCTTTGGCACGCTCGACGAAGAATCCCTTCAACTTGTGTTGCAAGCGCTAGGCAATCTACATCACGAAAACAAGCTTGTTGGCATCATATCTCATGTAGAGTCGCTCAAAGAGCGCGTGCCAGCACAAATTCTGGTTGTGCCTGGTCAACGAGGTCACAGCTCACTCGTTTTGCCTTGATGTGACAGCGTGCGTGACTTCTTCGAACAGAGCTGTCAGTCTTTCTGCATGCTCTGGATCCTCCAGTGCTTCCTGTAGTCTTCGCGAAAAAATCTCAGCTGGAGTAAGTTCGTCCAGAGTCTCTATATCATCAGACAAATACATCGAAGTGTTTGCAACGAACATGTTGCGAATACTCAGAACATGAATGTTTGTAGCGTTTACGAGCGCCTCAATGCGTTGACGCAGATTGCCATCCGTTCCCTTGCCACTGTATTCAACTTCAACCCATGTTTCATCGCTCTGCGACGTGGTGATGAACTTTTGCAACTGAGTCAAGATATCATCTGTGTCGCCAGATACGCGTTTGAGCGTGCGGAAACTTGGAATCTCAAGTGTCGCAATGTCTGATACCTGTCCAGCTTTTGTTTCAACTAAAACCACCGACTTCTGCTGTCCGGCTTCAGAAAAACTCATCGGCAGCGGCGAACCTGAATATCGCATGTGTTCTTGTTGGTTCACAGTTTGCGGTACATGCAAGTGACCTAGTGCCACGTAGTCTGTATCTTCACCAAACACACCTGGTTGAACATAGGGAGTGCCACCCACGTAGAGGTCGCGTACCACTCCAGATTCGAGTTCAACTGAAGCTTCGCGCTCCTTGCCGGCGGTGAACAAGTGCCCCATGACAATCTGCAAAGCAGGAGTTTCGTTGGTGGTGCAAATTTCAGACGCTTGCTTCAACACGTCGGCATAGTGTTGCTCAACTCCTCGGTGCAGGGCTTCCGACCTTTGTTCCGATGAGTCGCCATACGAGCTCACGCGAATATCCTCTTCGCGTAAGTACGGAATTGCGCAAACAACTGCTTTCTCGTTGCGCACCTCAACAACAATCACCTCGCGATCAACACTAGGCCGTCCCACTACATGTATGTTTAGGTGATGTCCATCGAACAGCGGTTGATGCATGTCAATCAATCCAGCTGAATCGTGATTTCCCGCCGTGATCACAACATGCTTGCAAGGCGTTGTTGAAAGTGTACCCAGAAACTTGATGTACATGCTTTGGGATTGGTGACTTGGGTACACAGAATCAAACACATCACCCGCAACCAGCAGAACGTCAACATTCTGCGCTACAATGGTCTTGTGCAGCCATGCAAAGAACGCCTCAAACTCATCAAAGCGCTCTCTGCCGTACAATTTTCGTCCAATATGCCAATCGGCTGTGTGAAGTATTCGCATAACGCAATGTAGCAAATATCGCGGTGAGTTATGCCTGCTGCAACATGTCAAAGAGTCGATCGAGCTCCTTGCTTGCGTTGCGGCTGTCTGAGGGTGCTTCCTTAATCAACAGCGACTTTGGCGTTGTAACATCCGGACTAAGAATGCGCTCAATCTTGCGCACGGCAAACATTATTGAATGTAGTGAGTACGATGGCAAATTGCCGTGGTCATCTGCGTATCCGGCAAGGTATTCTTTTGAACTAGACTGAATGCCCATATTGCGCGACAACAAGTAGGAAACAGATTCGGCTTCAAATTCGCTTTGTGTTTTCGTTAGACCTTGGCGAGATTTCCACAATCGATTATCGGGTGTACCCAAGTGCCCACAGAACAGATGTCCAAGTTCGTGGAGCAACACGCGATACTTCGCTTCAATATTGAGATTGTTGTTTATACCAATAGTGTACAATGACCGAATTCGTTTGTCCTCAACGTGCAACACTCGTTCATGTGGATTGCGTTGAATGAACCCTCCGCTAGAGGAACCATGGTCAGATTCTGCATACCCAACGCCCATCAATTGTACATTTCGTACAATGCGGTCATATCCGCTTGAGTCCCAGCGGAACCTGCCGGATCGCTTGAAGCGGGTGACAGCATCATTAACAATTTCTGCAAAGGGGAGAGACTCTTCACCTTCCGTGTCGCTGTAGTCGTACACAA
>JAUHYX010000312.1 GCA_030426285.1 bacterium | reverse complement strand
AAATGACTCGTGTTTGGCCGAAAAGATAGAAAAACTCGATTGCCCTAAGAATCTGAAGAATGGGTCAAGAGTCCACCTCGACTACCTAAAGCTCTTGAGGGATGTGCGAGAGGCTGAGGAGGATTACAAGGGGGCGTTTGAGGTGCAGAAGGTGATTTCTGAGGTTGAGAAGGAAAGGTTTTCAGGGGCGCACCTTGGTGAGTTGCATGAGTTGAGACGCAAGTACGATATGAAAGTGGTGAAGAAGGAGTCATTTAAACTGAAGCATCGATACAACAAGATGATGATGATGTATGTGCGCCAACAGAGTATGATCTCCAGTGTAGCTCACGACTTAAAAGGACCACTCTCGGGCATTTCTAATCTTGCGTACTACACTAGTGAAATGACTGAACAACACCACACGGAAAAACGAAACAAGTATCTCAATCTGATCAGCGACACCACCAAACATCTTTCCGATTCAGTCGAGAACCTGCTTGGTATGAGAGCTATGGAAACCGGTTCCGTAAGCGTCTCACCAAAGTTTATTGAGTGCGGCGAGCTCCTACCGTATGCCACTGAAGTTTATGGTGTGATGGCCTCAAAAAAGAATATCACATTGACCTGTGAAGGCAGTCTAGAAAACTGTCTCATTTTTGCAGACAAATCACCTTTGCTCGAAGCTGTTGGCAATCTTGTTTCTAATGCAATTCGCTACACACAAGAAGGTGGAAATGTCGCAATTGTCTCCTCCTGTGACTTTGAGTCTGAAACCGCAACAATCTCTGTAGTAGATAATGGTCCCGGAATCCCGGAAGGTATTCGCGAGTCTATGTACAAGAAATTTGCACGCATGAATGGAGATCATGACTCGTCAAAAATATCTCTTGGACTGGGTCTTTGGATTGTAAGTGAAATCTGCAAAAACATGAAAGCAACACTCACTTGTGAATCTGAGATAGGGGTTGGCACCACGTTTTCAATCACTATGGCAACTCAGCCGGTAGAAGAACTCGTTGAATAGTGCTGTATTGGCTATATTTATGCCTTAACTGACAGCTACTCAACTATTTTTGGCTCAATGCATCTACTCTCAATCGCCTGGAATGCCTCACCAGAACTCATTGACTTTTCTGGACTAGGGCTCAACTATGCCATTCGGTGGTATTCACTTTTGTTCGCGCTGGCATTCATTGTCTCGTTCCAAATCATGAATAAGGTGTTTGCAACCGAGAAAAGACCAATCAAAGATCTCGACCTCCTTACAATCCTGATGGTTGGAGGAACAATTCTTGGAGCGCGCATAGGCCATGTCTTCTTCTACGATTGGAGCTCCTATCAACATGACCTGCTCTCAATTTTCCGCATTTGGGAAGGTGGCTTGGCGAGTCACGGAGCAGCAATCGGTATTTTTGTTGGTCTACTCCTTTTCTCGCGCCTACGCCCGGACTACAGATTCCTTTGGATAACAGATCGAATAAGTGTTGTAGTCGCTATTTCTGCGGTCTTTGTACGGCTGGGTAATTTCATGAATTCTGAAATTTTGGGCGTGGCATCGGACTTGCCCTGGGCCGTGGTTTTCGAACGTGTTGATATGATCCCACGCCATCCCGCACAGCTATACGAAGCACTGGCCTACTTGCTCATTTTTATCACGATGAAGCTCAAGTACGAGTCGTGGAAGCTCAAACCAGGACGCTTGTTCGGATTCTTACTGACAGCAGTGTTCGGTTCGAGATTTTTTATCGAGTTTGTCAAAGTAAACCAAGAAGCCAACCCAACGGGGCTCGACCTAAACATGGGACAGCTCCTCAGTATTCCAATTGTGTTGGTGGGACTGTTTTTCATGTTTATGTATAAAGGGGAAGCAACAGCATCATGAATACGAACAACGACATGAAAGATATGAATACCGTGGACGAGAATATCCATACTAGTAAGGACTTGAAAGACGACCTTGAGGAAAAGCTCTCTCAACAAGCTGATTCAGTTTCTGAAGAAGATGAGGCAGAACTTGACATTCAATTGCCAGACAAGATCCAAGACATCGTAGATTCTGCACAAGGCAAGAAACCTTTTGTAGTGCGACTTCTGAATCAGGCAAAATTGTTGTGGATCATGCTCAAAGATCCAGATTTCACTATGGAGCTATCTTCAAAAGCTATCGTGGTGGCTGGGTTGCTGTACTTCGTTTCCCCCCTAGATCTTTTGCCAGATGTCATCCCTGTCATAGGTTTGCTCGACGATGCCACGATGTTGTCTATTGTGATTTCTGCTGTCTCTGGAGAGCTCGATAGATATGGGGATTTTTTGAGACAATTGAAACGTGTAAAGAATCAAAATGAACAGCAGCGCTCAAATTGAAGCGCTGCTGTTGTTTTTTGTCTGCTATCCAGAATCTCTCTCTGATGAATTCGAATCCCGACCAGAACGGTTGTCTGACCTACCATCACGCGACGGTGCTCTATCGTTGTCAAATCTACGTCCTCGTTGAGGAGCTCGAGACCCACCTCTGCGGTCGCCACCGCGGTCATCGCGATTGAAGCCACCACCACCACCTCTGCGATCGCCACCTCGATCATCGCGCTTGAAACCACCACCGCCTCTACGGTCGCCGCCTCGATCATCGCGCTTGAAGCCACCACCGCCTCTGCGGTCGCCGCCGCGGTCATCGCGATTGAAGCCACCACCGCCTCTACGGTCGCCGCCGC
>JAUHYX010000082.1 GCA_030426285.1 bacterium | reverse complement strand
AATATTCAATGAATTTTCTAATTGTTGTAGTCTCACCTGTTGCAAGCGTGTAGACATCGCCTTTTTCCTGTTGCATCATTAAGTACATGCCTTCAACATATTCTTTTGCATAGCCCCAATCGCGCTTTGCGTCAATATTGCCCAAGTACAATGTGTCTTGTAACCCTGCCTTGATTCTTGCCAAGGCTCGAGTAATTTTTCGAGTTACGAATGTCTCCCCACGACGCGGAGATTCATGGTTAAACAGGATGCCATTACATGCGTACAAATCATAAGATTCGCGATAATTCACCGTCAGCCAGTATGCATACACTTTTGCGCAAGCATATGGGCTTCGAGGATAGAATGGCGTGTCCTCAGTCTGTGGAACCTCTTGCACCTTGCCAAACATTTCGCTGGAAGAAGCCTGATAGAATCGAGCTTTCACACCTGTGTCTTTTATGGCGTCCAACAATCTCACTGTGCTTAAACCCGACACATCGCCAGTGTATTCCGGCATGTCAAAGCTCACTCTCACATGGCTCTGAGCCCCCAAGTTATACACTTCATCTGGTGCAATTTTTTCCATGAGTCGGTTTAGATTCGATCCGTCCGACAAATCACCGTAGTGTAAGAATAGTCGCGTTTCAGGATCATGCATATCCTTGTACAAGTGGTCGATCCTACTCGTGTTAAACGTCGACGCTCTGCGGATAAGTCCGTGAACCTCATAACCTTTTTCGAGCAGGAGTTCGGCCAAATAGGATCCGTCTTGCCCAGTAATGCCAGTGATAAGTGCTTTCTTAGCCATGTATTCTCTTGTAAACTTTTTCTGACGCTTGATTGCAATGCCCAATATACGCAACAACGGGCACTTAAGCGACAGCAACAGAGGCCGAAAAGCTCGGATATCCTACCAAAAAGCATTTTTCAGATATCGCAACTCTATGTCTTGATCCAAAAATTGGATGGCAACAACATCAAAGCGCACACTAACATTGTAGCGTCCGTGCTTGTGAATCCAAGAACGCGCCAACCGCTTTAACTGACGCTGCTTTGCAGTCCCAACTGCATCTTCAGGCGCACCCATGCCGTAGCCCGTACGAGTCTTCACTTCCACAAAAACAAGCTCTTCGCCATCCATAGCCACGACGTCGAGCTCACCTGATTTGCCCAAAAATTCGTTGGACGACAAGATGCGCATCCCTTGTCGTTTCATTTCCTCTATTGCGAGCTGCTCGCCCATGCGCCCTTTCGATTTGTTTTGCGCAAGCGATTCGTTGGTGTATGCCATGTGTGCCTCCGTCCCCGGCAGGACTCACTCCAACAAACAACAGAATTACCACAGATGCAATGTCTACGTGCCTATGTAAACGTATATTGGACGATAAATCCGCTTTTTGTACTGATACACACTCGCAATTCGATATGATTCATCATGTTTCCGGCACGATTTCACATAAAGCAGCAACGTTTATTGTTGTGGACACAGCTGGTATCGGCAGAATTGTGCACACACCCTCTTCATTTGCTGAAACGTGCTCTGTTGGCGATACATTAACAGTGCTGACAACACTCGTTGTACGCGAAGATGCTCTCGACCTATATGGATTTGAGTCTTCTTCACAACGCGACCTATTCGGCCTCCTGACATCGATCTCTGGAATTGGACCGCGAACTGCCATTGGCATACTCTCAGCTGTTTCAATTGGAGACTTTGTTGCGTTTGTGCGACAAGAAGAAGCTGGAAAACTTCAAAAACTACCTGGTATAGGTAAAAAGACTGCTGAACGCCTCATTCTAGAATTGAGAGACAAAGTTCACGGCCTCGTAACCGGCTCTTCAGACAGCAGCACGACTGATGATCCTTCTTTCTCAACAGTTGGTGAGGAAAGCGTCCTCGCCCTCATAGCTTTGGGATATACAAAGGCAGCTGCAAAAAAAGCAGTAGCTGCCGCTCTGAAATCTTCGCCTGATGCCTCGGTTGAAACCGTCATTAGGTTGTCTTTCTCATACTTGATGAAATAGCACCACACACATGCTTATCATTCCAGCAATAGAAGTATCAAACAAGACGTTTTTTCGGACCATTCAAGGCGAACCAGGTCACGAAAGCCTGTACCGCACGCTCAATGCAACGCCTAAAGAACTGATTCGACTGTGGCGCAAGGAAAATGCTCGCACGATTCAGATTACAGATAGAGACGGATATTCCGATCCGAGCTGTACGACGAATCGCGAACTTGTTCTTAAACTTGCAAACAGCGTCGACATCCCAATTTCTCTGCTCACGCGCTGTGAGTCAGCGGAAGACTACGCCTTTTATCTGGACAATGGCATCTACCGCATTGTCTTGTCACGATTCGCGCGCAAACATCCGCAAGACACCAAGGCACTTCTCAAACAATACTCAGCAAGCCGAGTTATCGCTGGAATGCGATGCAATGACGAATCAGTTGTTGGCCATGAAGGTATGCCCACAATGCAACAATTGGAGTTTGTGAACTACGCCCAATCATTGGGGTTCAAGAGAATTCAGTATACAGATGTAGAATGGGAAGGTACACTCACAGGTCACGACGTTCAGAACATCATTGACATCGCATCTTCTACCTCAATGCGGATGACAGTAGCAGGTGGCATTGGCGGATACACGGATTTGAAATCGCTGCAGCAATGCGAACAACACGGTGTTGACTCGGTCGTGATTGGAAGAGCACTACACGAAAACAAATTCCCTTGTCAGAAAATTTGGCGCATGGCAGAGAAAGTAGCCCTGTCAGCCCAAAACGAAAAAAAGCCCAGTTGAAAACAACTGAGCTTTTCTAAGCTCCGGAGGAGGGACTTGAACCCCCGACACGCGGATTAACAGTCCGCTGCTCTAACCAGCTGAGCTACTCCGGAATAATTTTTCAGAGCTTCAAACTTAGCTCTTTTGCAGATTTATTTCCAAATATTTTTTTCCTAAATCGTAAAAAATGTTGCAAAAAGTTTCGGCCATCGTGATTCGATCTCGCAAGTTTCGCGAGTCTTCTTCACTACTCACCTTCTTTTCGAGAGAGTTGGGCAAGGTGACAGTTGTTGCACATGGACGCGGAAAAAAGGGCGGTCAGTCGAGTATCCATCAAATATTCTGCAAAGCCGAGGTGGTCATTAGCATCAAAGAATCGCGAGACTTGCAAACGCTTTCACGCGCAGAGAGCACACAATTGCCGCGACATCTGCTCAATGACTTTGACGCAATGCAGCATGGAATGGCAGTGTGCGAAACCATTGATAGAGTATCTGAACACGGCTCTCCCTCTGCAGACGTGTACGACCTTTTGGAAGCATATGTGCAAGCGTTAGACAGTCCCAATTCCATGGTTCTTCCCATTTGGCTTCGCATCCGCTTCTTGCTGAAGTATGCAGAATTGAATGGCTTCGGCTTTCAGGTGGCTTCTTCTTCTGTCGCTGAAACCACCGGATGCGACATTGATTTGGCTTCTGGAACCGCAGCCACACAGAGCACACCGCGCACAAATTGTTTTCCGATGAGGCCAGACTCTTGGCATGCTTTTGCTGCTTTGAATCAGGGAAAAATTCCCGATTCTCAAGCAGCTAGTACGGTGCAGAGAGACATCCTTAGTATGCTCAATGCGTATTTTGAATTGCATACTGGTCACATTATTTCACCGAGATCTCAGTCTTTTGAGGCAGACCTCGGAAATTGGTAATGGAACGATCAATCGAACTGACTCCGATCTGGAGTGGAAATTCTCCTACAAACTGCTACATTGCAGTATTCTAACTTGATGCCACGATGATTCTAGACATTCTACTCACACTTTTTCTCGTTGTACTGAACGCATTTTTCGTAGCTGCGGAATTTGCTATAGTAAAGGTTCGTGCAGCGCAAATAGATCTACGCGCAGAGGCTGGTAGCGCACTTGCCGCTACCGCAAAGAGCATGCTGACGCACCTGGATGCGTATTTATCGGCAACGCAGCTTGGTATCACCTTGGCTTCTTTGGGCTTAGGGTGGATTGGCGAAGCGGTTGTGGCCGACATAGTTATATCTGTGCTCCATGTGTTTGGTGTTGAACTCGCACCAGATATTGCTCACCAGGTAGCACTGCCCATTTCGTTTGCAGTGATTACGTTTCTGCACATCGTATTCGGCGAGCTGATGCCCAAGTCGTTGGCAATTCAGTACTCCGAAAACATGACGCTTGCGGTCACGTACCCAATGAAAGTGTTCTATTGGTTGTTTAGAGTACCGATCTACCTGTTGAATGGTTTTTCCAATTATCTACTTCGACTCATTGGATTGCAAACCGCAGGAGAGCACGAACATCATTCAGCCGAAGAATTGTTGTGGCTTATCAATCGCGGCAAAGAGACAGGCGCGATTCAAAGCACTGAACACGAGATCATTGAGAATGTGTTCCGCTTCTCAGAGCTAAAAGTTCAAAACATCATGGTACCTCGCAGCCAGGTCACAGCAGTAGAAAAGTCGACGCCAACCAATACACTGCTGAACATGTTTGCAGAAGAAGGCTACTCGAGAATGCCGGTGTACGACGACACGCTCGATAAGATTGTTGGCATCGTTTACGCTAAAGATATTCTCACGATGAGCTCACACAGCAACCTGATTGTGCTGACCGATATCGTTCGTCCAGCCTTTTTTGTTGACGAAACTGCGTCTGTAAAAGAGACCATGCGCAATTTCCAGAAACGCCATGAACACCTCGCAGTTGTAACTGATGAATTTGGAGGTACAGCTGGTATTATCACGCTCGAAGATATCGTGGAAGAGCTCGTTGGTGATATTCAAGACGAATACGATTCTGAGATCCCTATTGTGAGACCGGGTGCTAAAAATTCATTTGTTGTAGACGCAACCGCAGCTGTTTCTGATATCAACATGAGTCTGCCCGTAGCACTGCCAACATCTGAAAGTTATGTTACGATGTCAGGCCTGCTCAACATTGCATTTGAGCAGATTCCGGAAATAAATGCGAAGCTAGAGCTCGACGACTATGTCTGTACCGTGCTGGCGAAAGATCAGCGCAACATTACCAAAGTCCGCCTCAAGCTTCGGTCGGGAAACGCCCAACAATAATGTATATTTGTAGGCTATGACTAAGATGAAGAACCCTCGTATAGCCGTAGTTGGTGCCACAGGACTTGTAGGGCGCACCATGATCTCGGTGCTAGAAGAAACCAAGTTTCCCAGCTCATCACTTCGTTTGTTTGCTTCGAGCAGATCTGCCGGCACAACAATCCCGTTTCGCGGCTCTGAACTAACAGTCGAAGAGTTTGCTGTAGACCACTTCGCAGAAATCGACATCGCTCTGTTTTCGGCAGGTGGAGAACTCTCAAAACGCACAGCCAAGGACATCGCCAAATTAGGGTGTGTGGTCATCGACAATTCCAGTGCATGGCGCATGGATCCTGACGTGCCTCTTGTTGTCCCTGAGGTGAATGCAGATACACTACAGAACCACAAAGGCATTGTGGCAAACCCAAATTGCTCAACGATTCAACTCGTTGTGTTCCTTAAACCACTGCACGACGCATACCAATTGCGTGAGACTATCGTGTCGACATATCAGTCGATTTCCGGAGCCGGACAACAAGGCATTCAACAACTAATGGATGAAATACAGAATCCAGACGCTGCTAAAAACTCACCGTACCCGCACCCGATAGCCTTTAATACAATGTTCCACCCGTTCGAGGATGGCGACTCAACCGTTGAAGAGCAAAAAATGGTGCGAGAAACGCGCAGGATACTCGGTATTCCTGAGCTGAGCGCAACCGTTACATGCGTACGCATCCCTGTCACTGGAGGGCATGGTGAAAGTGTTCATGCGCGTTTTGCGCACGATATTGACATCAACCACGTTCGTGAGCTACTCACTGCTGCTCCCGGAATAGATGTAGTTGATGATCCCCGCACAGACACATACCCTACTGTGCTTTCCATAGCTGGTAAAAACGGTGTTGAAGTTGGTCGGTTACGCAAAGATTCTAATCACAGCAATGCACTAAATGCGTGGATTACTGCTGATAATGTTCGTAAAGGTGCAGCTACAAATGCTGTGCAAATTGCATATGCTCTCGTGGAGGATTCAGAAGATATATGATTCGCACCGCACTGATAATGGCCGGTGGTACCGGTGAACGCTTTTGGCCGGTGAGCAGAAAGAAGTGGCCCAAGCAACTTTTGAAGTTGACACACCCAGACAAGTCAATGCTCGAAGAGGCTATCGACAGGATTGCACCGCTAATTCCACGTGAAAATATATTCATTGTCACCTCAGAACAACTCGTAGAACCTATTGCCGAGAACTGTGCAGGTGTTCCAAGAGAAAACATTGTAGCCGAACCTGATAAACGCAATACCAGCGGCTGTATAGCCCTTGGCAATGCAGTGATCGGCGCGCGTTTTAACGATACCCCTGCGTCTGATATCTCCTGCGCAATTCTCACTGCTGATCATGTCATCAAAGACGAAGATGGTTTTCGCGCAACTGTTGACCGCGCACTTCAGCATGCCGAGAATACCGGAGATCTTGTAACAATCGGAATTCGTCCAGACAGACCATCGACGGGCTTTGGATATATTGAAACTGCAAAAGAAGCCGGCACAGTTACAACTGCTGTTCCAGTTGTGAGTTTTCGCGAGAAACCAGATATCGGCACGGCTAGAAAATTTGTAGCAAGTGGACGGTATCTGTGGAATTCTGGCATGTTCTTTTGGCGACTAGATGCAATTACACATGGCCTCCAGGAACACTTGGCTGAAGTGGGGCAAAACATCGCGCCAATGCAAAAAGCTTTGGTGCAACAGTACTCTGAACAACGAACTGTTGGACTCGATTCTGCAGTCCGCGACCTGTTTTTAAGCATGCCCAACATCTCAATTGACTACGGACTCATGGAACGAGCGCACAATGTTGCTGTTGTTCCTTCCGCTTTTGATTGGGACGATGTGGGGTCTTGGGACGCATTGCCTAGAACTCGCGGGGTCGACGATGATGGGAATGTAGAAATTGGTGCATGCTCACTTATTGACACTCAGGACTCCATTGTCGTGAATCACACAGACAATGACAATATGATGGTAGCTGTGGTTGGCATGCAAGATGTAGTTGTTGTGACAACAAAAGACGGTATTCTGGTATGTCCCAAAGACCGTGTGCAAGAAGTTAAACGAGCCGTTTCTGATATAAGAAAACAATCTGGCGAAACCTTTCTGTGAGAGAACTCATGAACGTTCCTATGTTGGACTTAAAACTACAGTATGCGTCAATTGCCGAGGAAGCCGAGGCTGCTGTTTTGGATGTATGTAGATCGCAATGGTGTGTTCTCGGACCTAAAGTTCAAGAATTAGAAGAAACCATGGCAGCGTACTGTGGTACAAACCATGCACTCGGTGTTTCAAGCGGTACTGATGCTTTGCTGATGTGCCTCATGGCGCTTGAGCTCAATGCACAAGACGAAGTGATTTTGCCAACGTACTCGTTTTTCGCGACAGCTGGAGCGGTAGTTCGGGCAGGCGCAACACCGGTATTTGTTGACATAGACCCAGTGACATTTAACATGCGTCCAGACGCATTTGCAGATGCTATTACCGACAACACCAAGGCGGTCATTCCGGTTCATCTGTATGGCCAAATGGCTGACATGGACTCTATAATGGCAATTGCTGAAGAGCATGATATTACTGTCATTGAAGACGCTGCACAATCATTAGGTGCGGTTGATCATAAAGGCAGAAAAGCGGGGTCTGTGGGTCACTATGGATGCTACTCGTTTTACCCAACAAAGAATTTAGGTGCATTTGGCGATGCAGGTCTTGTTGTAACAAATGACGAATCACGTCAAACACACCTAGTTCAGATGCGCAATCACGGTATGGAGCCGCGCTACTACCATGACTTTGTGGGTGGTAATTTCCGTATTGACGCCATTCAAGCAGCGGTTCTCAATGTCAAGGCTCCACACCTTGACAACTGGCATGCTGCGCGAAGAAACAATGCAGACATCTACAATCGCGCCTTCATTGAAGCAGGGCTTGCTACAAAAACTGGTGAAATTGAATTCTCAGACGCAGAGCGCGTTCTACTTCCAATTGACATGCACTATTCTTCTCAGGACACGAATACACATATTTACAATCAGTACGTAATTCGAGTTCAACATCGCGACCACCTGCGCACAGTATTGCAAGCAGCTGGCATAGGCCACGATGTGTATTATCCTGTTCCATTCCACAAACAGAAGTGCTTCCAAAACATACCGACTGCCAAGGACAGGTTCCCTGTTTCGGACGATGCGTCTGAGACTTCCATCGCTCTACCTATCTTTCCAGAATTGAAAGAAGAGCAGCTGCTCTATGTAGTTGAAACCATTAAGAAGGAAGTTCTAGGGTAATGTGTGGAATAGCGGGGTGTTTCGACAGTGTTCAAAACGAGCCTTCGTTTGACCGCGCGGTACTTCAGGACATGAGCGACGCCATTGTGCATCGCGGTCCAGATGATGAAGGTCACTATGTAGCGCCAAACTCCCGTCTCGGATTTGCTTTTAGAAGATTGTCAATTATAGACACTTCAATGGCTGGACATCAGCCCATGACAACGCCTGACGGACGCTACACCATTGTTTTTAATGGCGAGATATACAACCACCGCGAACTGCGCAAAACCCTGGAGCAACGCGGTTGCGCATATAGGTCAAACACAGACTCAGAGACTCTGTTATACGGACTTGCGGAATTTGGGCAAGACTTTGTTGCTCAATTGCGCGGCATGTTTGCCATAGCATTCTACGATGCTCACAAGCACGAATTGTTACTCGTGCGAGACCGAATAGGTATAAAACCGCTCTACTACACGCAAGTCGGGTCTTCCCTAATTTTCGGCAGTGAAATCAAGTCTATTCTCTGCCATCCACACGTAAGCCCGTCTCTCAACGAATGTGAAATGGTGCGCTACCTCAGTTTTTCGATGACTGGGCACAGCACAATGTTCAAGGGTATACACAAGCTGCGCCCCGGCCACATGCTCACGATAACAAACGATGGCAACATACGTCAAAAGCGATACTGGCATCCATGGCACAGCAGACTTCAAGTGGATTCTTCTACAGTATGGTCGAGCAATCAAGTAGAGCAAACTATCATGCAACACCTAAGGTCGGCAGTGTCTGATCGCATGATGAGCGATGTTCCATTTGGTGTCTTTTTATCCGGGGGAATCGATTCAAGTCTCAATGTAGCACTGATGTCAGAGCTGATCGACCGTCCGGTGGATTCATATAGCGTTGGCTATTCGGACCTTGAGAAGTACAATGAAATGGAATATGCACGTAAAGTGGCTACTCTATTCGGCACTAATCATCGGGAGATTCTGATAGACGAGCAGGACGCTGTTCAAGTAATGGAAAATCTTGTTTGGCACGAAGATGAGCCAAATGGCGACCCAGTGTGCATTCCATTGCACTATGTAAGCAAGCTCACGCGAGACAGTGGTACCACGGTTGTGCAAGTTGGCGAGGGAAGCGACGAACAGTTTGTGGGTTACCCCTGGATGTTCCGGGAACTGAAGTTTAAGCAGGGCTTAAGAAGCATGTACATGCACCTACCAGGAACTGCGCGCAAGCTTCTGTACAATTCAGCTGCCCCACTGTTTAAGTCGATGAATCAATTTGTGGCTCTCGAATATTTGCGTCGTGCCTCGTATTCTGATCCGTGGTATTGGGGTGGTGCAACAGATGTGCCAATTCCTCTGTTGGAGAGGCTTGTAAACACTGATACTGCAGTAGAGTGTGCGCGCAGCTTTCCGGCGCAGTTGCACGATGAGATTTCGTCAGAAGCGGATGACACAGCAAGAATTGAAGCTTTTGAACTGATGCACCGATTGCCAGAACTTCTGTTGATGCGTGTCGACAAAATTACCATGTCGCAAAGCCTGGAAGCAAGAGTTCCCTTTCTCGACCACCGGCTTGTGGAATACACCATGAGCATTCCCCAGTCAGTAAAGGTCCCGAACTTTGACTCAACAAAAGTATTACTAAAAAATGCCTCAAAAACACTGTTGCCAGATGAGATTATACATCGACGGAAGCAGGGTTTTGCCGCTCCCGTCGATGAATGGTTCCGCAGTAGCCTGAAGTCATATGCACGAGACATATTGCTGAGCTCTCCTATCATTGCTGAGCACTTTCACACTCCTACAATTGCTTCAATTCTCAACAAGCATGCAGATGGAAAATTGCGCGCTGGGAAAACAATATTCAGCCTAATTCAGTTGGCGCAATGGCACAATGCGTTTTTCAATAGAGCGAACAATCGTCGAGCCTAAACAGGTTCGAATTCACATGTAAAGTGCCGCAGAAACGGAGGCTGCTTCGTTATGTTGTAGCCCTGCAAAGTCGAGCGCTGATCGTACACTCGTTTCAGCACTTCGAGCACATAGTCAAAGTGGCTTTGTGTATATACACGTCGCGGAAACGCCAAGCGCACAAGTTCGAGTGGACTAGGAATCTCGCGACCATCTTTGTCGAACGAACCAAACATTACGCTGCCCAATTCGACGGCTCGTATTCCACCTTCTAAGTACAATGCATTTACTAGACTGATACCGGGATACTGAAGCGAATCAATGTGAGGCAAAAACTTTTTTGCGTCGAGAAAAATAGCATGTCCACCTGCTGGAGACATATACGGAATTCCTGCCGCATCTAGTTGTTTGGCAAAGTACTGTACGGTTGCATGTCGATAGCGTTGATACTCCTCTTCAAGTGCCTCGCGCAGCCCAACTGCAATCGCCTCAAGGTCGCGACCGGCCAAACCGCCATATGTCGGAAATCCTTCTCTCAGAATCAGGAGATTTCGGAAGGAATCTGCCCACTCCTCGTTGCGACACACGAGAAATCCGCCAATATTGGCCAATCCGTCCTTTTTGAGACTCATCGTGGCTGCATCTGCCATAGCAAACATTTCTTGAGCAATTTCAGTGAGTGACTTGTCTGCGAATCCCTGTTCGCGTTGCTTTACAAACCAGGCATTTTCAGCAAACCTACACGCATCGATAACAAGAGGTTTTTCGAATTCGTCACACAACGCTCTAACTGAGCGGATATTTGCCATGGAAACCGGTTGTCCACCGCCAGTATTATTGGTTACGGTAATCATCACAAACGGAATTTCAGCCGCGTGCTGTTCGAGCGTTTCGCGCAGCAAATTCAAATCCATGTTGCCTTTGAATGGGTATTGCGCTGCCGTATCCATTGATTCAGTACAGGGCATATTGCGAGCATCTGCTCCCACATACTCTAGATTTGCACGAGTTGTGTCAAAATGTGAGTTGTTCGGGACAATCATCCCGCTCTTTACAATACACTCGGCGAGAATTCCCTCGGCTGCACGCCCTTGATGCGTCGGAAACACAAATGGCATTCCCGAGATATCTTGAACAACATCGCGGAATCTCTTCCACGACCGAGAACCAGCGTAACTCTCATCGCCCATCATCATCGCAGCCCATTGGTGGGTAGACATGGCGCCGGTGCCGGAATCGGTAAGTAGATCAATTGCACAATCCTCTGCGTCAAGCAGAAACACATTCCAATGCGCCTGCTTCAGTTTTTGTGCTCTCTCTTCTGCTGAAATGATGTGAATGGGCTCGGTAACTTTGATGCGAAATGGCTCGATAATAGTATTCATGACTGTACCTAATGATTGCTTGATTTGACTACCAGCAAACTTCGGATTATCAGCTCTCGCACTGTATGACCTATGTCATGTTACAGCAATTGTTCCGTTTCACTAGCGCATTTCGTTTCAAAAAGGAATATAGCTGCGTTTCAATGTGAAACGAGCAAAGGTGTGTGGCAGTGAAAATCGCTCTAAATAGGCCACTATTCGCCAATTTCAACCTGTTTCAAAAGTTGGCACAGCAATTGTACAGTTGATAGTATACAGCACACATACGACAACAAATCAGCGTTACAAGAGCAACTTTTGTAGCGCTGTTTTGTTTTAAAGAGGCAAGTATCACCCTACAAATTATCGTATCCGAGCGCTAGCGTTTCCCTCTGGTAAGAAGCTCCGTCATCGGCAGGCTTAAAAATTGTGCACTCGGTCAATTCTTGCTCATAGATGTGAATTGTGAGTGCAGGTTCTGCAGATGTATTGATCATGGTATGGTAGCCTTCTTCTGGCAATATGCAGCCGACCTCCCCGGGGCGTTGTGTACAGGTATCGCCTGGAGTACACTGCCAGTTGCCTGTTTCATTGCAGGGTTGAATGGAATAATCTGTACACTCAATGGCGCCCTGACATGTAATCTCAACACCCCACTTGTTGTCGTGGTTGTGAAGCGGCGTACCCTGCCCTGGCCCCCATGTCATAGCAATAACGGTAAACCGGTTCTGCGCGTCCTTGTACAGCAAGTTGCGCGCATAGTGATGCTCATCCATTTTCACTGAGGACCCCTCAAGCATGTTGTCGCAGCTATTATACACCTCTTGGGCAACTTCAGCAATGCGAGTTGTAATTGCTGTGGCATCGCCTGCCGCCAAACTCAATTCTATTCCTTTTACAAGTTGTTGTAGGGGTGTCATTCGCAAACCTTTTGGGAGTCTTATTTGGGTTGAACAACTACGAGATCCATAAGTTAAAAAAAAGCAGGAAGAACCGAAGACAGCGCGCGTTTTGCCTCGTCCCAACCCTGTACATGTAGAGCGTGCAGGCCTGTGTCACGGGCTGACTGAATGTTGACAAGATTATCATCAACAAACACAACATCTTCTGGCTGCAAGCCAGTATCGCGCAACACCAAGTGAAATGCCTGCTGGGAAGGCTTGGTTATGCCGGTTTCATGAGAGGCATACACATGACTGAACAGCTCGTTGACACCAAACTCGCCCACAAGTCGTGGCCAATGCAGCTCATTCGTGTTGGTGTAACACGCTGTTTTTACAAAAGAGTTCATACTTAGAATATCCCGGTGTGCACCTTCAAACAATCCAACTGGCCAAGATGCGAATTCACGCAGGAACACATCCTCAGAGACAGGAAGTTTTAAGTCTCGTATAACAGCAGATGCAAACTCAGTGGCTGACAGCTTTCCGCATTCAAAGGCATGAATTTCGCGGCTATGCGTCCAATAGTGCCAAATTTCAGGTGTCGTAAAACGATACTGCATCCATTCATGCAATGTCTCAACACCAGATTGCTGCACAACGACACCACCGAGATCAAACAGAATAAGTGCTGGTGCTCGGGCAGGTGACTCCGTCATTGCGAGATCAACCTCGAACACACTTCGAACAATTGTTTGCGGGTGAATGGTTTGCTTAGGCAGTCAGCGAAGCCTTCAGCCAAGAAGGCGGCTTGGTCTTCGTAATTATTAAACACCGTCACAGCCACAAACGGAATTTTGCGATCGGGCGACAAAGCTTTCAGTGTTCGCATAGCCTCTATGCCGTTTTCACCTTGCCCCAAATGTATGTCCATCAGCACCAAGCTCGGCTCAATGTCTCTAAAAACAGAGATGGCCTCGCTTTCGTTTGCAACAGTCTTTACTTTGTAGCTCGACATGAGGAAACGCTCTAGCAGTAAGCGTGTTCCGCGATCATCATCTACCACAAGAATTGTCTTGCGACTAGAGACTCGGTTTTGCCCAGAATTCGAGAACGTAATGCTAAACGTACTACCTACACCCTTTTTAGATTCAACCGCTATTGTACCGCCCATCAATGCCGCCAAGCGTTTGGATACTGCGAGACCTAGCCCGGTGCCTTCAAACGATCGGTTCAGA
>JAUHYX010000081.1 GCA_030426285.1 bacterium | reverse complement strand
TATACTCTCAACGAAGCCGGCATTTTTCTTGTCACAAATCCACTCAAGTGATTCTTCGAAGTCCCAAGAAAGGAATGTATGTTGAGTTCTCAGTCGATAGGATCGGTTTTCATCACTATCTCGAGCAACTTCAACTGCAAACGACTTTTTGCCGTATCGGCCTGACAAGCACACAAGGAAGAAACGTTGGGAAGACGACTCATTGTCTAGTGAATTTGGAACGTCAAGCCTCAACAACACAAATCGGCCATCAACAGCGGTGTCAACTGTAATTTCTTCATGATCAATAGCACCAACTAATGCATCAACTTCGGAGCCAGAGATGAAAATTGAGTCAAATCGTTGTATGCCGTAGGCTGAATGATTTGAGAAGTCTGTAGAGGAATGTTGCTTACTGGCAACTTTTTGCTCATTGAGTGAAAGATTCATTGCAATATCGATAAACATCTGCTCACGTAATTTCCAACTGGCAATGTCGTATGAATACCCTACTGCAAAAGGCCAATCACCAAATTTCATTATTCTGGAACGATCTGTAGCTACAACAATCATGCTCGTAGTATTGAACAAGTCGTATGTCCTAGGGAAGAAGCTAAAGGGTTCAACAAATCGCTTTGCTACGTCTTGAAGACTTGTTGAACGATACTCATTATAGGCAAGGACGCTTCCAAGTGAGTCACATCGAACAACAACACCTTTGTTTTCTTCTTCAAAAATCAACACGGCATGGAAATTTGCTCCTTTGTAGTATCCAGTCGCAACGCCTTTGTGAACCTTCGCCATGACGACGTAGTCAGGTTGCTCACCAGTCGCAAACTCACTACCAAGAAACGGTAGGATATTCTGTGTCACGAACGCTCGCACGTCTCGCTCTAAACTGTCACCTCTATAGGCAAACAGTGATTCCAGGTCGGTGTTATTAGCTTTGCACTCAGCAAGGCTTAACAAAGCAATCGCAAGTACACCGAGGGTGAACATCAATAAAGAATACACTTTGCTCATCGCTTTGTGAGTATTAGCATACATGCTGAATCCTCAAGAGTTTTACGACTGCATTATACGTAGTTAAGGATGATTTCGACACCGTACTATTCTACTCATCCAACAACCGTTCTACAACATTTGACTTATCTGTTATCCAGACTGAACTATAGTTGTCCACATGTAAAAACCCTTTAGTCACATCATCCATCCAACAAGGTGAAAAACTAGTAAAGGGATTGTGAAAAGTCATCGTACCAAAGGCAGCATATCGATATCCCGGCTTTATTCTACTGGCTGCAGAATGGCAATATGGGACTACCGCAACCAATGTATCAAATGCTCCAAAGTTCGAACGACAATTAACAAAGGTAATCGAAACCATTATTCTCGGGTACAAACCATATCCCAACCCTACACTGGTATCGACTAGTCTAGCACTCACAAAATCAAAGTCATTCGAAACGCAAGTAGAAACTGATTGGACATCTCCCACAACAATGTGGTTGCTGTTTTCAAAAACTCTCACTAAGACGATAGAGTCTTGATCTATGAGATACTTACTGCAGTCGGCAAAACCCGAAGTAGCGGCGTTTGAGATTACAAACAACATTGTGAATGTCACAACCAGAAGTGTCGCGTATATGTTCTGAGCCATCTGCTGATCCTAATGCATGTGTAGTCTTTCTAGTTTGTATCCACCGTCGTCTCAGGCAATAATGAGCAACGTGTTGACTGTAGTAGCCCAAAAAATTGAAAAGTGGTGTTACTTCTTCTCCCTTCACCAGCCGCACTTGAACGATCGCGGCCTTAAGTTCTGGGGTTCGTCGGTTGTACTTTTTACTCATTGTGTATTACTTCGTAGCTACCAGCTGGACTTTCGAGACTTTTAGGCTATGCTGTGGAACAGTACAGTACACCATTTACTTGCCGAAAAAATCGAAATCAAATAACCACTCTCCATGGACATTCTTAAATCCGAGTGCACCATAATAGCCATTCAGTGTGCCATTTTCATTCATTTTGCAAAATAGTAACGTTGTATCTCCAGATGACATTACGTCCGGACACCTGTCCAATGCTATTAAACAATAGTCTTTTGGAAAAAGATAGTTTGAGTTTACGACAGTTGTTGAATCCTTACCTCTCAACAAACAGTTTCTTCCATTTTGCGTACATAGACTATCAAGAACAAACTGAACATTTGAATCCAAACTTCGTTGAAAACGGTTGAATATGTGTAAGTATTCAACATTTCCTTTAGAGTCACAACAGGATGTTAGGCTCGTCGCCGACAAACAACCTACTGTCATAACCAAAAAGAATAATTGCTTTGCTCTTTTCAATATTCTGCCAACCCTAACGATAGTACTAAATGCTCTGAATCGCGGAAATCATCTAGAAAAACTTGAACGTCGTCATATTTGAGAGAAACGTCCTCAACCGTCATCACGAACTTTCCGATGTGAATACTGTCATGAGAATGTAGTTCTTCTTTGAGGTATACATCTACCCTACCTGATTGAGTATCCCAGTATCTCACCAAAAACTCATTCTCAATAGGCAGATGACTGACATATTCAAAAGTACCAACAAACTGTATTTGCAAAGAATCTAAACTGAAAATATGCTTTGAAGCTGCATTAAAAAGACTACCATTGTGCATTCTGTCCTTTATAACTAGCTCAGGAATTTCATCGTTATTGACATCGTCCAAGTACACCAATGGTTCCGACAAAAATCTAAACTCTTCACTGTAGCCACGTTCGTCATTATCAATCCAGTTTCCGTTTACTCGAATTGATGAGAACACCTTACTATCAGACACAACGAACAATATGTAATCCTTTCGGATAGGATGCCCTTCAATCGGGATGGATAAAATTCTAACACTATCATTTATGGCTGTCAGTTCACTTGCGTCAGATATTTCTGTTCCTTCTCGAAAGTCTTCATCGACTTTGGATAGATATTGAACTGAGTGTTCCTCGATTTGACCTGACAACTTTTGAATAGATGAATCCGTAAGGTCAACACTTTGACTAGCTGAATCAGAGGTGCAGGCTGACAACAGAGAGAAAATGGCAACTATAAAAACGAGGCATTTCATCATCGAAAATACTCCTTTTGTGTCGCTGAACAAAGTCAACATTTGCACCTTATTGGAAACACCCAATTTCTGATTTTTCGTAGCTACAAGCGTTTACTAGCCTGTAGTCTTACGCCAGACCAAGAAACTGCAAAACTTAGTTTGGACCAATTAGTATACACTCTTTGTTGGTTGACGAGCACAAGAAAATACTGATTTTCGTACCGACAAGTTTACACTAGAAGTGCAAAGATCTCACTCCCCAAGATGCGTCGTGCCCTTTGCCACACGCCTTAACTGCACCAAACACATTACCCTTACATCTTTGATTCCCTTCTCGTATGGTACAATTTGCAACAATCCATTGCTTAGAACTAGGAGCTGGTAATTCTCTCCTTGAATCGACAATGAGCAAATGCCACTATCGCAGACAATTTTTGTTGCTATTGAAGTTTCATATACTTCTTCTTGAATTATCCGGCAATTCCCAACTGAATCGATGGTAATTGTGTACGAATAGTCATTGTACATTCCTCGCCAAATGCCGGACAATTCTTCCATATCCTGTCCGATCCCTTCGTAGAAAAAGACAAACAAAAGGCACAAAACAAGAACAATCGTCTTCATCTTTGAGATTCCTTGGCTTTTTGCACATTGACTCGACAACGGATTGAAGTTCATCGTGCATTAGATTTTGACATTTCTCCTTCTATTCAAGCAACCGCAATTGAATATATCTCAGATGCTCTATGGACACGTATGCAAACTTGAAAGACTGTCTAGCAACTGAGTCCTTACTTCTACATCTTCTTTTGTAAGAATGTTGACAACTAAGGAATCAAGACTTGGAAATTGCTCTACTTCTATACTCTCGTTGCAAAGCAAAATTTCTAGTGTTATCAGCTCTATAATCCTCTGCTTACGATCGCTCATTGTGTAGATTGCTGCAATCATGTTAGGATTGTCAATAAGTTCGTGGTAAATCACATATCCAACATATTCGAGATTGTAAGAATAAGGAGAATCAAGCAATCTATCAAAGACAGCGACATGAACACTGTCGATGTCTTCATAGCAACTCATCAATCCAAGAAGACTCGAAAAAAAGTCCATATACTTTTCTTCACAGGGCAAACTAACTTGTTCGTTTCCTTGCGAATTCATCGCTAGAGATGGCAGTACTAAGAAGCCAATAAGGAGTATGTATTTACACATGTAGATAGTCCCAAAATTAACAGGTTCCTGAATCTTAGTTTCGCTCTTCTTTAGTTGAGTTTCAACTGCTCTTTCGTGACTACGTACATACCCTGGCATTCGACGAGAGCAGGTCGGTCTCGATGCAATGTGAGAAGCCATTCCGTTTTCAAGATAATCTTGCGCTTAGAGTAATAATACCAATGGACATTAAACAACCAAATCGAGGTTTTACTATTTCCTTTGGGGCGTAGAATTCTGGACGATACCAGTTCTAATGCACATATGTGGACACAACCGCCCAACGAATAGGGAGTCTCGTAGTGCTCGTGACCCTATTTGCCCGATTATACACCGGTTTCCGTGATCTTCAAATCCACAGAATCAAGGTCTATCTCGGCAGTGAATTGGCAAACTGGATCATACATAACATGCACAAACGCCTTATTGTTCTCAAAGTACAATTGAATGGTTGTATAGTCGGGAATGTACGTGCAATTGTCGTCTTTATCACTACGTTGCGCCACTAAGCGAGCTGTGTCAATTGAACTTCCCAACTCAACGCAATAAACATTTCCATCCCTTTCGATGAAATTGATCATTTCAATATAGCCCACAAGTTTAGGGACACACATATAGTCTGTCGTCGTCTTTCTGATGCTTATCAGTGACCCCGAGAAGAATAGTGGTTCATACTCAAATATGAAATAACCCTCTGTATCCGTACAAGTGAATTCCTTTATATCTCTTATAACCATGGAATCAATTAGTAAATCCATTTTCGTACTTGTTTCAATCGGACGAATAACTTGAATTTGTGTGGTAACCCAACAAGAATTTGATTCCAACAACACATTCTTTTTCTGCAGTTCGCTTTCTAAGTCTTGGATCGTTGTTTTTGCTGAACCTAGAATGGAAGCTATGAGAATTCCATAAATTAATTTCATAAGAGCAAAACGTCCTAGAATTCTGTGAATACAGGCAAGTCATTGACCTTTAGATCGATAGTATACAGCGTTTCACAACCATCGCGGGTGCCGATACGTGATTGTGCAGCTGATCGGTACATCGGCCATTCTTCCACCTGGATGTCGCCGGCGAAAGGGCTCATGACTCAACGCCACTTAGTGGGCTGACTGTTGCGTCGGAGGAAACAGCTGTGAACAAGATTTAAACACATTCGTCATTTCCCAAAATTAAAAACAATGCTGTATGTACCAATACCCTCGAATACCACTGCAGGATTGAATCCGTCTTGGTGGTGGTAGATCCAGTCAACAAAATAGTCGTCTAAAGTCAGCAAATTTTGCTTTACTACCAATGGAACACTGCACAATTCCGCTCCCCAAACCCCAACGACTGAAACTTGATACGTGGAATCTACTATTTCAACGGGTAAACAACTCAAGTCTATCTGTATGTCCCTTTTCATTGGCAACGTGAATCCGCGCAAACACAATTCTAAACTTGACGAGTCAACATGAGTAGATAACGTATCCTGACCCTGAAATGCACCACAAATTGTTCCATTGCCTTCAATGTAAGGAGATGCCCCGATAGTAACGGTACAAATGACCAACCAAAAGTACGCCGAAACTTGTGTGACCAGTTGATTACGTCTGAAGGCAGAACACAAATTTCCCATTTGATGTATCTCCTGACTAATAAGCAATATTCTGAATTTTGTTTTTTCTTCTTCATGAGAATGCGCGCTGGTTGCCTTCTACACTCAACAACAAGAAGCGAGATGCAATAAAAACTACAGAGAAGGAATATACGAGAAAGCTACTATCATAACTAAGTCCACACACCTTGACATCTATGCCAGGAAATGCATTGAGATAGACAGCAAGGAGCACTAACAGCAATAAAGCAACGGAAACAGTGATAAGAACAAAACAAAGTGCTACAGCTCTCACCCTCTTGAACAATTTTTTGACGGTTACCAATTCCGGACAAAGGACAAGCGATATGTACAGAGTTGACTCTAAGAGAGCACGCATCAACTCATGACGTACTCCCAGTTGATAGTAATAGAAGTGACTGTCAAGTCTCTCCACCATGAAATTTAACAGAGTATAGAACACAATGAGAGACAAGATGCTGGAGACAATAAGTCTAATTCTCATTGGATTCTTCCTTGAGAAAACTCGCTGTTTCTATGGTTCCCATCGTCATAAGAGAGTACGCGGTTCTTGTAACCTACAATCTGGTGTCTACGAATGCTATCAATTCGCGATATAAGCCTCAACTTCAGCAAACTCCATTCTTCGAAGAAGTGTTTCTAGATTCGATTCTGAAACGGACACCCCGATCTTGCTAACAATTTTTTGTTTTGAATTGTCGAAAAAATGAACTTGTGTCTCAGAGTAGACACTACTTTTGACGCAAAAAATCATTGAAATACTATCCCCTATGTAACAACTTTTAACACGGGTAAAAATTGGAAAAGTAAATGCGAATACTGTATCGTCGCCAACAATTTCGCGTTTTGTTTCTTCCATCAAAGAATCAAACAAGTAATATGAGGAATAGTTGGCCAACATTGCCTTTTTTAGCCACTCTGGCAGGCTGTTGATGCTATTTACCCTTGTGTATTGCAAATTCAATAGATCGTGTACAGAATCGGAAATAGCGTCGGTGTTGTCAACTTTTTTGTATTGAAGGCTTTCAGTGTAAGCAGTTCTAGAATCTTGTTCATCAACAGCACAAGCAACTAACAGCAAGGCAAAAGCAACAACGCATGCTACAGTGAAATTCACTCTTCACTCCTCTGTCTAATAAGACCATAATAGAATTTTGATTCGAGAAACAAAATCAAATCTTCATGCGAAGTGATATTTGTATTTGCGATCATATTGACCACCATTCTTGATGTTCTATTGTCGACTAGCTTCACTTGGCTGACCCAGTCATTGTTTTCTCGATAAACCAAGACCTCAACTCGATGGTGTTTGCTGTAACAAACAAATCCTGTCAACTTCTTTTCTGACTCAAGCTCCTTTGGGTCTCTATTCCGTTGCGATTCATAGATTTGATCAAGAAACCTGAATCTCTCAACAAGCCCCTCGTTCAAATATAAAGCATCGATAAAATCACTCAAATTTAGAAGACTGTCACACTCGAACGCATGCTCATACAAGATTCCGACTTGTTCATTTGCTGTCAAACTCGCAACTTCATAGCTCCTTTGCTCCGTTGTGGCAGCCTGTTTCTCGACATCACATCCAGTGCAAACAACCGCTAAGCCAAAACATATAACGATTAGCGAATTCACAATACTTCAATGGTCCTCGCAAAATGAATGTGAGCCTCTGTCAATGAGTGCAACAAGTTGACTCAATATGCCTATACACCTAAACATCTTCAATGCTCACTTTTCAAGCGCCTCAATTCTCGAGAAAATACGTGTAGTCTATATGCTGTAAACACGAAAGCTGAACCCAACCCACAAGTTTGTACCGATGCCCTTCTTTTGCAAATTCGTCTTTGTCGTAAAAAGCACACAACACCCACTCAAAACCGGATTGTCGGTCACTGATCGCACCTTGAATGATGTCTGCCAACATACCTTCTCTTACAACTATCCCAGATTCAAGCGTTGGCCCCTTCGGTTTGTGGGACAACTCTACATCTTGGTTTACCAAGTATGTAGCTCCACTAACGATTCTCGATTCTGAGAGTTGATTCACTTGATTAGTTCGGTCTGATTCGTGCGAGCTTGAATATCCATCAATTGTAACCAAAAAGAACATGATGGTCAGAAAAAGCAGTTTACAGATGGTGATGCTACCTGACACCGACAATAGTTTCATAAATTTCGTACTACAACGTGAATAATACCGCAATCGAATGATTGCAGCTTTAGCAACGTCAGTTGCCCTAAAACCCACATTCTGATAAGGTTTCTGCATTGGCTCCGTCCAATATTCCATCGCTGCTCAGCCTTGCTAACGTTTTGGTGGCACATTCAATACCATCGAGATGTCCCATGTACAACATGTAAATCGTGCGTTCATTGATTTCCAGCTCATTGTTGGATCTGCCCCCGATTTCTTCGGTAATTCTGAGACACAAAGAGTCAATGGCGTTTCGCTGCGAGGCAGAAAGAGGAGGCGTATGAAAGACATTCTTGACGGACACTTCTAAGCTTTTGTTCTCGTTGACTCGAAAAACATATTCTGTTTTTGGGGTGATCGATGGCGTCCAATTCTCACCCAACAGAACATATGCCATTTCAGTGCATACAACACGGTGCGAGTCTAGCTTTTCCACTTCAAACAGTATAGTCTCATCCAATGTGTAATTAAGCAACGTATCATTTGTCTCACACCGCGTAACCAGAATACCAGAATAACACAGATTCTGAGCATCACAATCGACATCCTTGTTACCACAAGCTCTCATATCGACACGACCATCAACAGCCAATTCAGCTATCTCTTTGTGTCCACTTACTGAACAGTCACAGTCCGCAAAAACGCTGCTCGCGGAATGTGCAAGCATCATCACAACAACAACTACACGTATATACATCATGTTCGAATGTTGATTCTGCTCTCGATTTCGGCTTGTTAGAGAATACGTAGAATTGAAACAACATCTCGCATTCTTCCCAAAAGCTCTGCTATCGTACTGCATTGTCGGATCCCATCGTTCTTTTTCGTAAGAACTTTCCTACCAACCAATACATCAAGGAAGGAAAGACTAGATAATGTACAAAAACATGAACGAACTCTGATAGGGTACGTACCCCATCAACAGTCATCAACGCTGAGTCATAGTGTAGGCTTTCTATCGTTAAGACCATATATGAAGGTTCAATTCCAACTTGAAGTACAAAGAACTGGATCAAGAATTTGAGATAGCCTATTCTGTGATTGTTAGAAACTTGGAGATTAAACGCCCCATATAGTACTCCTAAAGCTAGAGTCCCAAGGTACCATGGGACAAGGTGCTCAGCATATGCTTTACAAAATGTAAAACTGAACGATAAATATACAAGCAAGAACAGACACCTTGTTTTCAGATTGCTCAAATTGGTCGCTTTTCCAAAAAGCCTCCAAATCAGTAACCCAGATATGACCACGATTGCTGAAAATGACTCCCAACAGATGTAAGATTGTGGAATAACCGACAAGCCTGTCAACGTCATAAGGCATGTGAGAAATAACAGACTAGCAACGTATATGACGGCTGTAATCTTTTCGATCCAATTCATTGCCGCTCTCCACAATAGCTTTGCACGACATTCCCACTAAAACTGTACATCTTTCGACCACTCCAAATTATCTAGATGCATCCAGATGGTATCTTGCAGAACAAACCAAACGACACGTGTTTGCTCGTTGTTTATCCAAATGAGCTCCCGGACCTCAATTGTTTGATTTGTAGCAGCGAAACGATATAGGTCAGACTGATATTCGTATAGCAACACATCCGGATGTAGTTGAATAGTTTGCCCACTGTAGGAATTTCCATACTTCGCTACTACTTCTTGGAGTTCCTTACCTTCAAGCGTCGAATTCATCCGAATTGATCTGCTGTCACATGCTATGAGCAAAGTGAAATTCAGACACACAATTGGCAATATCTTCTTCAGTTTGTGCATTTATTCACAACAATCACAAGGGGCTGGAAACCAGGGAGACGATTCGAAATTTGTCCTTGTAGTTCGCTCGGACATGGGGCTCCGAAGCACTACTTCGTCTTCTTCCTACCCGTTATCGCGTCAATTTCCTTTTGAATATTTTTGTAGAGCTCATACACCCATTCAGGAGAATGTGGAAAGGGGATCATTTTGTTCTTTGTTGGGTCACAGGGTGCTATGATCACCTTGATGTTTTCTCGCCCCACCAAAGCGGACAAGGTAAACAACTCTTCAATGGCTTTGTCGCCAATTGCTAGACACCCAATCGAAACAGAATTGCCGTGAATGAAGATGTCTCCACCGGGTGAAGTTCGTCCTTCCCGCTTCGCATGCTTCTGATCAAAGGCGTTGGGATAGTTGATTTTCATCGACAAGTGATACGAACTATTTGGGTTGAAGTACTCTATCGTGTAGATGCCTTCGGGGACTTGACGATCGCCTTCTCTCAGCTTTGGTCCCTGTTCTCCACTCGCGGCCAACACATCGTACGATTTTATATAGGCCGTTGCACCCCGATCATGTGTCCAAAGCTCGAGCGTTTTCTCTTCCTTGTAGGCGATAAGCGTGATACTTTCTGGAGGAAACTCCATCCCGGATTGCGTAAATGCTGGTGCTAGCGCTGCAGTTGTAGCCGATTTATGCTGGGCGACAACTTCAGCTACTGTCTGCTTGCCAACAATTTTCTTGTAGGCAGGCACCCATAGGTTTCTACCAAAGCTATAGATTCCTATTCCAATAGTTATCAGAATAACACCCGATGTTAGAATGATTTTTGACAGCCGACTCATAATGTTCCCCAAAAAGGTACGTGCACAAACTTGGCAAATGTATGTTGGTTCGAATCATCACACACGAGACTCAACCTAAAAAAGTTTCAGAAGGGACGGAAGGGACAACAAGTCCTACGCTGTCTATTTTGCCTGTAAAACTGCCTGCATTTTAAACCACAAAACCCAAGAGACCGCATGGTTACTGAGGTTTGATCGTGTTTTGGCACGCCGAATAGGAGTTTGCAACTGCAACCACCTTGATTCAATTTCGGGGTATTTTACCAAACGATCAAATCTGTTTGCGGCTCGGCAGGCAGCTAGCATCCCAGTCTACATCAAGCACTCTCACTCAGTAGGATTCAAACACAAAGCAAAATCTACCATCTTCCCCGATTGCCTTCATTTCGAGGTTCCAAGAAGTAGTCGGGGTGAAAGACAGACTGATCAATACGTTTGAACTTCAATACTTCTGATGCGTTGTGGAGCATGGTTTCTAGTAAGTGTATGTATTCGTTCTCTTGTTCTTGAAATTCCTGTTTTAGCTGTTCGTTTACGTTCTTCATACCCACTTCAGCCGTTGTAATTGCAATGTTGAATTCTGGTGCCTGCACCGAAATGCGTTCGTTCTTCTTTATTGTGAGTTCAATAATAGATGTTACATACTCTAAAAAGACCTTTTTTACTCTTTGCAGCAGGTCAACGTTACCAACACCAGCAAACTGGTCCAACGTGTCCATGAATTTTGAGTCTGCGAAGAGCTCAACAAAGAACTCCTTGAATACTCTGTTGATCGCCGTATAGCTGCCTTCAGTGTGAGTTTCTTGGGGTACAATCAGCTGATTCTTATGAAGCAGCGGGGAATCACACGATATGATGTGATCGGAAGGCAGTGATTGTAGTTCGCCTGTACTTGGAGCTTCAGCAAATCGGTCTTCGGAAGAATATGTGTAGAGTAAAAACAAGATTCCTAAGACAGTGGGCATAGGCTTAGGATTTGATTTGTTGTAGGCATCTCTTTTTTTCCTAGAATACTCGCCGGGGTAATACAGCATTCCCATATGCCGCAGGTTTATGATCGCAGTACCACAATGACTAATTGAAACCGGAGCACCAGATTGATACAACTGAATGTCTTGCCAGGCCAAATACTCTTGCATGTATCTCAAGTAAAACTTGCACAATGCAATCTTGGTGTAGTGGTGAAAATCGGTTTCTATCATCAACATGTACGTTACAAAACTTAGGAGTCCCGGTTGAAACGCAGCCTGTGTGAGTGTTCGTTTGTTCGAGACTGGTATTCGGTCTCGCGACAAGCCAGTCAACATCGAGTCGGACAAAAATTGTGAATCTAAGGCTGGCAACTGAAACTCTACACGTAGTTTGTTTAAGTCATGCAAAACTTCGTGCAAAACAATCCAACTTGAGTCTAACTCATCAAAATTGCGTCCACTACGTTTTTCCAAGTCTGTGATGCCTTTATTAAGAACCTTCTGAAGACGGTCAATCATTTCTTCGGACTCGGAGGCATTGTATTCTCTACGCACAGCTTGTTACTCCAGAAATTGCAGTTTTTTTGTTATTGATTCCCGAATATTGTGAAAAACAACAGCACCACCAACTTGGGGGTGTTGGTGATGCTGTGACTGTATCTACACGTGAAACGACAGGCTATTCTTTAACGAATCTCACTGTGGTACTTCCTGCTTCTGTACTACTTCCTTGTTCTCGAACGTGCACATAGTACATTCCGGTTGGAAAGGCAGTCGTATTAAGACGCACTTCGGCTCCAGAGATCACCGTGCTCTCAAAGAGGCTGTTTCCAAGCAGGTCAACAACCTCTAAGTCAAGCTGACTGCCCGTTGTTCCAAAACCAACCGTCTTCCATGTTTTAATCGTCACTTCGGTATGCACTGGGTTTGGGAACACATGTACATTCACGTACCCTGGTTGAGCTCCTGTTTCGGCTCCAACTAAGTTGAGGTTGCTTTCAAGTTCATGAGAAGACTTAAAGTTAATGCTACTCGTGTCAGCCCCAGGCGTTGGTACATAGTACGGTAGGTCACCAATGAGTACATCGTCAATAAACATAACATCGTGAGCAAGAGAGTATGCTTCCACATGGAAGTCCTCGCCTCCGCCATTGTATAGTTGCACCCTTATCAATGCAACAGTCGTATCTGGGCTCTCCAACAGTGTTAACAACCAACGGTTCCCATTGGGATTTTACACAAGGTCGATCCGCTGATCAGTCGTATCCGTCATGTTGTCTTCTATTTCTAGATACGTTGAATCATCAATTTTGAAGTCCTCAAACACGAGCGTGTCTGGTGAAATTGCAGTTAAGCCATACGTGTACCTTGTTGTGCTAGCTTCATATTCCTGCTCTGTATGTGACCAACGCACAAGGTACAGGATAGCTTAGATGGTCTTGGATAGTCCAATACAGCTTTTGATTATTGGTTTTATATGGCGCTTGAAAAACTTTTGAACTTCCCCCATGCCAATGAGTCATACTCAACGCTTCATTCATCCTTCTAAGAGGTACATCTCCCCAGTTCTACCCAACGAAGAAACCATCACTAGACTCAAAGAAGGCGGAATCAGTAACTAAAGACAGTGCATTTGGGGAGTATGACTGACCAAACACTACCTCGGAAGTGACAAGGAGTGCAGAAAAAAATGAAAGCAACAAAAGAGGGGCACGAAATTTATCGACGAGTTTGTTAGATCTGAACTGGTGAGACACAGCATACTCCCGAAACATTTGAAATTTGTACAAAGTAAGTTCCATGCGGCAAACTGTCGAACCGTGTTTCAGGTATCTCGTATATGTGAGTACCTGCGTCATATTGCCCCATATTCATAATGTAGACGGGATTGCCAGTGATGTCAAAAACTGATAGGTTCACCTCTGATGGAGTCGACAAAGTCAACTCCACGTGAATTTGCTTTGAACCTTCAACCGTTGTGACATTTGCTTCGCAATCCTCTTGTGTGTTAGTTCGATTATCTATAGATACGATTGGACTTGAATATATCAGTATAGCCTCTTGAGCATTGGTCGCAATAAATGAGTTGTCTGAAGAAATTTTTGGGGAATGACCGGCAGTTTTGAGTGGTTTTCCAGGAATATA
>JAUHYX010000080.1 GCA_030426285.1 bacterium | reverse complement strand
TCAAACGGCAATCGAGAAACAAGAACAAGGCGTTGAAGCATCCGAATTACAGGATCTTCTTGTTCCCGTCAATCGGGCTGGACATGCCTTGTGCCGAGACTTGCACGCCATGGCCTCTAAACGAATGCAACAAGGTCAAGTTGTTGGCGTTGTTGGCGGTGACCACAGCACGCCACTTGGTCTCATGATGGCGACAGCTGAAGTGTACGGCGATTTTGGAATACTGCAGATCGATGCTCATGCCGATCTGCGAGATGCTTACTTGGGCTTTGAGCACTCTCATGCATCCATCATGCACAATGCTCACAAACTGCCACAATTGAAGAAGCACGCTATTGTTGGACTGAGAGATTTTAGTGCTGAAGAAGCAGCGCGCATTGCCGACGCTGAGTATATTCATGCATGGACCAACCGCTCGGTGCAAAGGCGTCTTATCGAAGGTGTGCCATGGAAAACAATCGTCGACGAAATTGTAGGCTACCTGCCAGAGAATGTGTATGTAAGTTTTGACATAGATGGGCTGCTCCCTGAGCTGTGTCCTGGCACGGGAACACCTGTTCCGGGAGGTTTGCAATTCGATCAGGCGTTGTATCTTATACAAGCAGTCGTCAAGGCAGGCAAGCGCATTGTTGCGTTTGACCTTGTTGAAGTAAGTGAACGCAGTGAATGGGATGCGATTGTTGGCGCACATTTGTTGTACAAACTCTGCATTAATGCAGCTGAAAGTAACAGAGAAAAATAATATGGATAAGATTGTAGTTGGTAGTGAAGAATGGGTGGGCATGCGCGAATTGCATATTCCTGCCATCAAAGCACGTGTAGATTCAGGAGCTAAAACATCCTCAATTCACGCGCTGAATATTCAACGGTTTAAACGCGGCAGCAAAATGTGGGTGTCGTTTGAAATTCACCCATTGCAACGCAACCGCAGAGTTACAGTGCGTTGCGAAGCACCTGTGGTAGACCAACGAGTAGTGAAGAGTTCGAGTGGATTCTCTGAAAAACGATATGTGATTAGTACGATGCTTTCACATCGTGGACACGAATGGGAGGTTGAATTGACGCTCGCAAATCGCGACTCAATGGGCTACCGGATGCTGCTCGGTCGCGAGGCAATGTTGGGCCGCATACTCGTTGATCCTTCTGCGAGTTGCCTCGGAGGAGCATTTACAAAAGAACAACTGGAAGCGTTTTACGGAACTGCACAGAAGCACCGCAATGGTTTGAAGATTGGTTTGCTTGCGAGTAATCCTGACTTGTATTCAAATCAGAGAATTATTGAAGCAGGACTGGAACGGGGGCACGAAATTCAGTTCTTCAATATCAGGCAATGTTACATGAAACTCGATGCTGAAACGCCGGAAGTCCATCACCGAGGAGGCGAGGTGCTGAATGAACTCGATGCTGTGATTCCGCGTATTAGGCCGAGTATTACATTCTATGGTTGTGCACTTACACGTTTTTTTGAAGCTATTGGTGTGTATGCACTTAATGGTGCCGATGCAATTACACAGAGTCGCGACAAATTGTATTCACTACAGCTGTTGGCAAAGTCTGGTATCGGAATACCTACAAGTGGTTTTGCGAGTAGTCCGGTTGAAACAAAAGACCTGATTGATATGGTCGGTGGTGCTCCACTTATTGTAAAACTCCTAGAGGGAACACAAGGAAAAGGTGTAGTGTTAGCCGAAACGAGAAAGGCTGCTGAATCTGTGATAAACTCCTTTAAATCATTAAAGGCCAATTTATTGGTACAGGAGTTTATTAAGGAAGCTGCCGGAAAAGATTTGCGTTTGTTTGTGATCCGCGGAAAAGTTGTTGCTTCAATGCAACGCGAAGCAGCTCCAGGCGAGTTCAGAGCCAATATGCACATGGGTGGCAGCGCAAGTGTCGTCAAAATCACACCAGAAGAGCGTAAACTCGCCATTCAAGCCGCAAAAGTAATGGGGCTAAAAGTAGCAGGTGTTGATATCATACGATCGGCGCGTGGACCACTGTTGCTCGAAGTCAATTCTTCGCCTGGCCTAGAGGGAATTGAGAATGCTACAGGAAAAGACATCGCGAGCCAAATGATCATGGCGATTGAGAACAAACTGAAATGGACACCTGAATAAACTATACCACAATTCTATTAGCAGTTGCCTCGGCAAGCACCCGCAGTTGATTGTGTAGAGAATCCAGTGTTTCCGACGTCGCCGACCAATCGACATCCAGGTTGAGGGATTCAATGTAGTCTTTGTACTCAGTTCGCAACCAAAGGATCGAAAGATCTGATAATTGATCATTGGCTACCATTGCAGAAATGGCAGCGATCATCTCATCATGGCTGAGATGCAGACCCTTGTTAGCAAAATCGAGACTACAAGTAAGCAGGAACCAGTGTAAGCCGGGGTTATTGGCGGCCAGTACTTCTGACAATAGTTCGCGAAAACGTTGGCTGACATCATCTTTAGTATCGTTACTTAGAACGAGTTCGCAGAAACGAATAACATAAGAAGCGTATGCACTAACGTTCTTATCGCGTGCAACTACACGCAAACCGTGTAATACTTCTCGAGCCTCGTCGTTCTCATGGCATCGCATTGTGAGCAAAACGAGTGTTGCAAGTATCGTTGTTTTTGGTCGCATGTCTATCGACAAACGAAAGCGTTTGTGAACCAGTTTGCACAATTCTTTTGCAGGGTATGGGTCTTTAACAGCACACAAACCACTCAGACACTCAATGATCATGTGTTGCCACCCGCTGTTATTCTCGACAATATCAATAGAGCCCTTTGACAAACTTTTCGCCATTTCCATGCCTTTGTCAAACAACGCGGTATCTACAGTTGCAATGGAAAACAGCAGTACTTGAGACACGACTCCGATACGCAAAAGTTCAAAGGCCATACTGTCGAATTGTTCAATGAGAATATTGATACTCTGTCGTGAATCACCAACTCTTCCGAAGTATCTGAACATAAACGCGCGGTTTATGTGTAGGTACTGCAGCAAATGTTTGTCAGGATGCTTCTCATTATATTCTTGGCATACGTCTAGGTAGTGTAGACACCTCTTGGCGTCTGAGACAATAAAGTATATGGATGCCAAATTCAGTGCTAAGCCAGCAGCAATGCCTGTTACTTCATTGTCTTCAGCAATGGCAAATGCCTCGGTGAATGTCTGCAGTGCCTCTTGCATCAAGTGAAATTGCTTTTGTGACGTACCAAGATTCTGCAGTACTAGCAACTTCAATGGTATGGGAATGTCATCAGTTGCGAGCGCTAGTTCAAAACACTGAATAGCTCGTTCTTGATTGTTGAGGTTTGAAGAAACAAGCCCGATGAGATTCCATGCAATCGCAACGATTTGTCCGACAAAGTGATTTTCGAAAAGAATGTCTAGGCACTTCTGGGCGCAGTTGTAAGCCAGCTGCTGTTCATTTCTCACCCTACAGAGCATCGCCTCAAGTAGCAAGTTTGTTGCTTTCTCAAGCGCATCATCGCCGTTGCTCCGCAACAGAGAACGCAATTCTTGTACTAGAACTTCTACATTGCCTTCACGATCATATGCAACTGCATTGATTTCAGAAAGCTTGTCGATGATAGATTGTGGTGCCAAGACCATGAGAGATTTACCGAATCGTTTTACTTCGGCTGCTGCAATGCGAACCGACCATTACCAAAGGCCAATATAAGCATGTAGACCGATGTATACACGAGAGGAAACTCTTGTTTTCGCACGGGATCATCTGCGTGAATAATGAGAGCTGCAACGAGCATTGTGACAATGAGTGGGATTGCTGCTGCGCGCGACCACAAGCCAACAGCGATAAGCAGCGCGCAGACTACTTCTGCAAATACTGCTAGGAGCAAGCTGAGTTCTGCACCAACTCCAAGAGGGTCGGCAAACTTCCAGTTCCCGTCCAATATCTTCTCGAACTTGCCCCAACCGTGCTCGACCAACATGAAACCACCAGAAATCAGTCTAGCAAGGAGTAAAAGAAATGACTGAAATGTATCTCGAACATCGCCAGCAGAAAAGAGCCAATGTGTGAATTGCATACTATCCAAGTTTGTTGTTGTGCAAAGCTGCCAATAACTCATCCTTATAGCTACGACCCACCGGTAGTGTGATTCCATCAACAACAACCATGTTGCTATCAAGAGATTCAATACGTGCTAAGGGAACAATGTACGATTTGTGTATGCGCGCGAACGAACTTCCAAGCACTTCACCACAATGTGCCATGGTATCGCGCACCAACATCGATGAGCCATCGACTACATGTATTTCTACATAGACTCCAGAAGCCTGTACGTAGTGTATGTCTTGGTGGAGTATGCGGCGCAGCACACCATCGACTTGAACATACACTCGTTGTGTGGGCTGTACAGGTGTCTGCACAGCGCTGTCACGCAGTTGAGATACGCCTTGAGACAGCCTGTTACAAGCTCGTAGGAATGAAGCAAATGAGATGGGTTTCAGAAGGTAGTCTACAACATTGTACGAGAAGCTTTGCAGGGCATGATTGTCGTATGCCGATGTAACAACAACTGGCGGTGATGACGGCAGCGTAGAAAGCAGTTCGAATCCGGTCATCTGCGGCATGCGGATATCGAGAAAGAGGCCGTCAAAATCTTGTTCAAGCAACAGTTGACGTGCTTCTAATGGCGTAGAAACACATGTGAGTGTACACTCTTGAACCTGGTCAGCATAACTCATCAGTAAGTCAAGTGCGAGCGGCTCGTCGTCTACGGCTAGGCAGCGAATTGCGTTCACAATTGAATCTCCAATATTGCTGTATACACTTCTGTTGCTTCAATCGTCAGACTGTGTCGGTCAGGGTACACCAATTCAAGTCTACGCCGTACATTGCGAAGTCCTATCCCATGTGATTCTTCATTTGACGAAAACACTGGTGCATTGCGCACAACAAACGTAAGTCGTTCCATATCATTCACATGTGCAGATACATGTATAAAAGCCTGCTCGTCGGTGAGATCTGTGTGCTTGAACGCATTTTCCACAAAGCTTATGAGCAACAATGGTTCAATGGTAATATGTGTATCTACAGTAGCAATATCGACTTCAACTCGACAAGTAGATGCAACACGCAATTTTTGCAGTTGAATATAGTTGCAAACATGTTGTAGCTCATCAGCAAGTGAACTATTGCTTCTATCTCTGTGTAGCGAATATCGCATGAGATCAGCAAGTTTTAAGACCGAGTCACCTGCATTTTCAGATTTAGTTCGAATTAAAAAGTATATGTTGTTGAGAGAATTAAACAGAAAGTGTGGAGCGATTTGACTGCGCAGCATTGCCAATTCACTCTGTTGTCGTTCAGACTCCAGCGATTCTACTTTCGACCGTTCTGCGAACCAATCTACGGCCAACCTGAACAGCACACTCGCAATAGTGAACATCACGAACTGGCTTGGGAAGTACGATAAATTTTCGATACGCAAATCTACAAATCCAGGCCAATCCAGCACTTCTTGAATCACTGCAGCATGAGCAACGAGCAGGCCCAAGCCCACAGCCACACCGATGAGGCAAAGCACCACAAATAGAATGAACGCACGCAAGGTCCGCTCTTGCAGGAATTTGGGCACAAGTAGAATGTACACGTAGTAAAAGTATGCAATAAACACAGCGTACAAAGACGCTTGTTTAAAAACATAGCCACCGTAGGAAATATCGCCAACGGTTTCTGGGTCTGGAAAGAACACCACACCCATGGTATACCACAACCAGAACCCAATATGTACGCTGATACCAATTGATTTCATGTCACAATATAGCGATTGTCAAGCCACATCCACATGCAGACTCGCACTGTGTGTTGCCAACGGCAATATGGTGTTGCCAACGACAGAAATTACGTAACTAGAACAGACCTACAGAATATTGTTGTCGCAATCCCTTGTTCCATGGTTCTTGGAGTTGAGACTGCGAATTGCTGGATTCTGACTAACCTTCAGGGCTCGAAGAACCACTTCCCAAAGCTTCCCATAGGGTATGCACTCTGTTTGATTGACGTTGGTTGGGTATCGCTTGGACATTTTTGATAAATATTGTTCTGACAAAATTGACACTCTCGTATAGTCAAACTCTTCTCGAATTGTCAATAGAACACACTTCAAAAAAAGATTGGCTCTTTTGTCAGCCTCAAGTAGATACCGGCTATTGTATCTCTCTATTGCATCCTTCTTTTTTATAAGTTCGCTTAGTTCACCATTAAAGATACTGCGAATAGTTTCGATAGCTATCAGCAGAACATTGTAACCTGTACGGTCCTTTCTTGCATTGTTGAAGTCAACCTCAAAGTGAGAATTCTCGAAATCAAAATGATCGTGCATAAGCGCTTTGAGAACTGTGTCAAAAATGTACCAACGTTCGGTAATGGTGTCCGGTAGTTCGAGAAATCCATCTGTATTCATGACATGTGTGACCAGTTTTGAAGCTTGTGAAAACTCGCCGAGGTGGGTCATATTTATAAACAATTGTTGGTTGGCAATAACCCAGTTTCTAGACCCAACTGGTCGTAAGTTTACAGCATGTAGGGCTTCTTCCTTGCCCATATCAAATCGACCGATATTGAAATAGGCACCAGACAATTGAATGTGTAACTCAGCGCTTCGGGCGTTGCTTGTCAAGTGTGGATATTCAGTGTAAAAGTCTTGCATTTCCGAAGTAAGCTGAATCGATTGTTTAAAATCTTGCTCCGCCTGCGCTATAAAGTTGAGCCCTCGATACGTGTCCCTCCTTAGTTGAAACGAGTCACCACTTTGGCGTATGCGCAAAAGCGCTTCTACAAGATCTTGTTGCTTCTCTAATTTGGATGGAGCGTTGGCCTTGCCAAAAGCACCAGCATACAACTGTTGAACAATAGAAGAAGCTTCAACTTCTAGTGCGTAGACACGTGCCAGTTCGACTGCCTGACCCGAGTACTTCTGAACTAGTTTAACATCACCTGAAGAGGTCGACAGGAGCGACAACAACTGATTCGCTTCCATTCTCTGCCGTGTGAGTTGGTATTTAGTTGCGAGTGAAAGAACCTTTTTGAGCGTCCTCATTGCCAGCGTGCCTCTGCCGGTACGAGCCATTGACCACATTGCGCACAGTGCTTTGTCACAGAATTCCGTTGCCTTTGCAATACTCTTCTCACCGTAGTCGGACGTAGTGTTGGACAGACTAAACCAGCTAACAATAATTGCGTCGCGGAGGTCGGACTTGATTTTACTGAAATACGACTGATGAAAGTTCTTAGGAAACAGATCAGATATCGCATCACTCTCATCTTCATAGGCGTTTGAAAGGACTCCATAGTACAGTCTGCACACCAATTCATTGTGGTTCGCACTTAGATATTTGCCTGTTAAATCATGCGAGTCTTGTTCACTGACCAGCTGAACCAAAGCAACAAGATCTTTCAATTGTTTGGTCTCCATTTTAAAAATTGTCAAAAAGTGCCGTCGATCTAGCCCAACTGTCTGACTACTTTGTCCGAAAACAGATAATCAGAAAGAGGACATCATGGAGTCTTTACTCGTAGTACTTCTATACATGGGAGCAATTTGTAGTCCATGTGAATACACATCACGGGAGATATATATGATTGAAGCTGCAAGGCAGGTAGAAGTGGACGCTATTGAAAGCGACGCACCGTTGATGGATAGTATCCGCATAATCTTTGGGCTCGAGGCTGACCAAGTAACGGTTACTGATCTCATTGAAGAAAGCTAGACTGCATCGCGCTTTGACGATAGTCAATAAAGTATACCAACAAAAAGTGGTTCTTGCAGCAATTGTCGATCAATCGCAGATTAAAGATACATGATGATCTCCAACTAAGTGCGTGAAATTCGTGATTGAGGGGTGTGTGCTCTACTTTGGAGTACTCTCACATTGCCTTGGCCGCGTGACATCACGTGAACATAGTGGCTTGTCAATACACCCTCTTGTGGCTGTGTTGATCAAACGCGTTTACGATTGAAAGCTGAGTGGTTGTGGTGGGCGATGGATTCCGTACGGAATTGACGCCAGAATTCGCTTCTGTTGGAAGTGTTCCACTACCATGGAGAATCTGCGTTCAATTGTAAAACCGTTTGGAATCAGTAGCCACATTGCATGGCAACAGCCGAAATATACCTCAAATGCGGAAAAAAACGAATATTTACAAGGAACTCAACGTTTGTGAGTGAACATACCGACATACAGCCGGAACAGGTAGAATTGCTACAAAATATTAAGTACGTCAAGTCGGAAGACCAGGGTGATCTCTATGCTAGGAGAAACCCAATACTTATGAAATGTATAGACTCTGGCTTGATACGGATTGACCTCGATGTGGTCGTGCACAATCGCCGTCACATGCTGTTTCAACTTACTACTAAAGGAGTGAAAACTCTCCATGAGTATCATCGAGCTTGAAGAATCGGTTGCGCACTTTTTGCACAATCTCGATCTATTTGCCACATGTTTTTTGGCGGAACTATTCTACAACGATGACAAAGTTCTGCGATATGCAATCGACGAAGGATATGCAACCGTAATTAGTTTTGACACTGACAATCATCACGTTAAACACCTGCGCCTTTGCTTAACACACAGCGGGCAAAATCTAGTACGTCACTTTGCAAAATAGTACACCTATATACAATAACAGAATTCCGACCAGCCAATCCTTCGAGCCAATCTAGTTTTGTCGTAGATGCGGCTCGGAGGTAGTGGTTGTGGGAGTAAAAAGGTAAGCCGAGATATTTCTCATCCATGATTATGCACTAATTTCAAACCCGTCACTTCTTTAGAATGAACTTCTTAGTCTGAATCAACTCTCCTCTTTTGAACACAACCAAGAAGACTCCAGAGCCCGAAGTCTTTGGCATTTCCCATTCCAGAACCTGTTCTGTTCCAGGCTTTAAATTTTGGAGTTGGTCGGAGAGGTCAAGTACAACGGCACCATCACTGCTCACAATCTCAACGGTAGTTTCTTTGTCGGGGAATCCAGTTTGTAATCTCAACTTGAATTTACTGGTTCCAGGATTTGGATATACGTTTTCAAGATAGGCAATGGGAGGTGTGAGATCGCGAGCCGCCACCGAAACTACCGTAGTCACAGAATCCAACTTGCCATATTTTATCTTGTAGAATTCATCCAGCCGAACGTACTCTCTTGTAGAATCAAGAAAGTCTATATAGTGAGTCGAATCAGCATCCCTTGCTATCCATGGATTCAACTCTTGCTCAAATACATACATCTTTTTGTCCACTGAGAATGATACCAAGACATCGTCAACAACGTCGAGTGAAATAGGATAGTATTCTTTGGGCAATAGCAGTTTTTTTTGGATATCAAAATCACTGTTTAGTTTGACAATCGAATATCTCTCGTTGTCATAGTTTGACCGACCAGATTGGGCGATTGCAAACACGTCGGGTCCAACTTGAACTATCTTCTTTATCGATGTAAAGTAGGAATAGAATTTCTTGTCAATAATATTGGCGGCCGTGTCGTACATCCAACAAGTTGCCACCATTGTATCAGAATTGTATTCCCCATAATACCCAAACACGATCAGGCTGTCGCCGGCAGTTTTATAGCACTGATATGGATACAATTTGCTCTGAAAATGATATTTTGTTCGCGCGAACAATGTGTCATAGAATGTGATGGCAGTTCCCATAGTGCCTGTTTCTGCAACTAACGTATAGTTGTCACTACCGCTTAGTCGGCCCAGATACACTGGTCGTGATCCAGCTCCGTGAAATTCTGTCCATTTCTCTCCTTTAAGTGACCACAGAACCTTGTTGTTGGACTTAGCAAACCAAATCCCATCTTCTGTCTTGCTAACCCCTTGAATATGATCTAAAATATGTACATCCATTGCACCTATGTCGGGCGAAATATTTTTCCAGACAATTCCGTCCTGAGTGTAGTTCAAGGTGTTAGCAAAATACCCTGCACAGATTGTTCCGTCAGGAAGATAATCAACAAAAGTTGCACCGTCATACAGTGCAGAGTTTATCGCGAATGTTGACTTCAGGTTAGGAACTAGGGTTGAAGTGTTTACGAAGCAGATGTAGTTACCAAACCCACACAAAAGGATTCGATCGCCAAAATTGATGCCATCTTCAGGAAAGCCTAATATTGAGCCCGGAATATCGCTGTAAATGGTTCTTTCAGACTCTCCTGTATTCAGGTTTGTAGTGATGTACTCCCCGTCAAGATTCATCCCAACAACGATTGAGTCATTTGCTATATCAATATTCCATCTTCCTTCTGTTCCGGCGAATGCTGTAAATGATTCACTTGAATCCCTACTAACAATCACATGAGTAGCTGTCCACATCAACATCAAACTGTCACGCACCTTTAGTCCTCGGACTGATCGACTCCCATCAAAACTTGGTAAGTGTACTTGCTCGAATTCAGAAAGCTCAGAACTTGAACGGTACAGGTTTCCATTGAGATCAATGCCTATCACAGCTTCATAGACTCTGTACAACTGTGTGAATATCGGTGCCTTTTCGAGGACTATTTCAAATGAACTACCGTTCCACTCATATAGCTCACCCTCTAGTGTAGAGCAGACCAATTTACCATCTGCATACACAACACACCGCAGTGTTCGATCTTTTACGCCACCTACATTAGAATATATTTGAGTCGTAGGATCTCTGAACCACAACTCGTGGTCATCACTCACAAAGTAATCCAGTCCGGCGTATCCTGCATGCGATATGAAACGTGTAGAGTCAACTACCTTCTCACTTGAGAAACTGTCGGCATCAGTGTCATAAACTACAACACTGCCCTTCCCGCCAAGCAATGCAATAGACTGATCTTCGAGTAGTGCTATCGTTTTGTAGTCTCGCTGGATCAGGATTTCATCTTTGACTTCGTTCGCTTGCGCAAAGTCTAGATTGCAAACAAGACAACAGAGTGCACCAACAAAAAAAGTTGATGCACTTCTAAAAGAATAAGATTCAAGTATTCTATCAAATACAAACATTGGTACAACCTTGTGTTTTACCACTTTCCCAAAGTATGGGTCCACTATTTGGACAATGATTAGTGCTCAATGTACCAGAATTGACTAATCCAACTAAGAAAGTTGACAGATCAATTGCGGTCAACATTTGGCTAGCTGTTAACGTAATCAGAAAAATTGAGATGGAATTCCGAAACTCCTCAGCGTTTCAGTTTGGTATTGAGCAGGTTCTCAACAGCAGGAGAACACGAGGGTAATTGTCGTTGACAAGCAACAGATTGTAAAAATAAACGCAGAATGTCAAGGACATTCCTTCACGATTTGTTTAATGAATCATGTGGAAGATCTAAAACGTGTAGAAACCCGCCGTGGCGCGTCTCATGAAGAATCGCACAACAATATTCAATTTCTCTGCGGGTGACAGGACAAACCTGCAGGAGACGGGGCACAAACCTACGGGAGACGGGGCACGCCCCGTCTCTACATTTCTTGCGGCTCACGTTGGTTTCGGGGTTACGTGCGTTCCATGCCCGTCAGGGCATAGTTTCTTAGCCCAGGGTGAGCGAGCTTGGTTTTCGTTCCCCAGGGTTACGCTCGCGGGGCTCGCTCACCCTGGGCTACTACATTTCACCGCTGCGCGGTGATTCCTACAATGAATCAAACATTGCAACAAATATTCCATGTGTAGAGACGCGGCGTGCCGCGTCTCAAGAAAACTAAGCGAAACAACACTCAGCTTCTCTACTAGAGACGGGGCACGCCCCGTCTCTACATTTGTTTCGTTTCATGTTGGGTTCGTGAATCGGTGCGTTCAATGCCCGTCAGGGCATAGTTTCTTAGCCCAGGGTGAGCGAGCGCTAGCGAGTGTAACCCTGGGTAGGCCACCTCCTCTCCTCCTTCTCTTCCTCGTTCGTACCCGCTAGGGTACAACCCAACAACGTGCTTGTGTCGTCCTTCGAGGGGCTAATAAAACAAGACTGTTTGACGTTCTACTGTTTTGGAATTAATACCTTCTGCGACAACAAAAAATGGTCCGGACAAGTGTTTACAATCAAGTTCTGGCGCAAGCCCAGACAACCTTCCTCGACGGACTAGGCGCCCGGCAACATCGTAGATACTCACAGTTACTTGTTCATTTAATTCTTGTAGGTGAATTGCAGACTCGAATACAGATATCAACGAAGAAGACTTTGCTCGATCTTCCGCAGGGCTTGAAACAATCTGAAAAAACGAGTTTTTTGTTCTGTGTAGCTCGACACCCTCCCCATTCCAAAGCTCCATCATAAGCCAAATGTGACCTGTAGAATCCATACACATTTCTGCAGGAGTTGCACGAATATTCAGGTTGTATATTTGCATGGTTTGGAACAGGTCACGACTCAGAAAAACACTTGGCAAATCTGTCTCGAAGTACTGCCCACCTGCCATAACATAGCTCTCAGAAGCTCTCTCAATTTTATCAAAGCCCCAAGTCGGAACGTACCTTCCTTCCCAGGTAAATCCGTCGTCCTCCGAAACAAATACATAGTACCACTTATCGGCAAGTAGCCAATTTCCATTGCCCTGTGCATGAACCGCATCAAATTCTGCCTCGGGGTCTTCTGGTAATGAGTACGGTTCAAATGCCAAATAACAAGAATCTCTATCAGGAATTCTGAAAACATCTGAGCCAGCCGTGCTAATTGTGATTATTGTTCCTTCAGGAGAAACATCAAACTCTACTCTTGCGAACCCATCATAACACATCCGATTCCAATGTATGTAGTCGATAGTCCAATAAGCATATGGGTCCTTTCCGGTACCAGAATTAGCATACATTCTACCTTCTTGATCGAACTCAATATTTATATAGTTCGATTTTGGTGCATCAACTGGTGGCAACTCCCAAGATTCACCGCAATCATACGACAAAAGAATTCCTCCGTAATAGCCCAACACAATCTCACCTGTAACCGGATTCTGATTGATCGAAAGTAACTCGAATGGGCCACCTACTATGGAAAGATCCACAATTTCTAACTCATCCGTTTCGGCCGCATATTTGTTAAGTACAAAATCCTTATACCCTTCGGAATAAGACGTAAAAAACACTGTCCCACAATCCGTAACAAGCATATGTGTAGCACCTCCGTCGGAACTCCACATCTTTTCTGTTTTGATAAATTCTTGGGCCTGTCCACCCGCCACAAAAAGCAGGTGGACAAACATCAAGATTATTGACAATTTGATTCTCATTGTTTAATCACCACGCCTTCAAATACTGCACCAGACTCTCCAATAATCTGTATAATATATCTGGTCGAAGCAAGTCCTTCGAGAGATAACTTATGTGAAGATTCGCCCTCTCTGAGATCTATGTTTTGTTCAATGACAACAGTACCTGAAACATCTACTATTTTCAAAATAGCTTTCTCATTAATTGACGAATGCAACTTCAATGACACTTCTGTGTCTGATGGATTTGGGAAAGTAACAATTTCTCCTACCCCTGTGCCCCGCTTTTCAAAAGAATCGTAAGACCCTTGTTTGCCTAACGGCGAATCGCCCGGGACATAGTAGTACTCATTCGAAACGTCATACTTACTCATTAACGTGTGCAATGCAATTAAACTGGCTTGAGAAACTGTGGCCTGGGTTGCAAGGAATGTAAGTTCTGTCAGTTTCATGCTTGCTGTTGACACGATCGTGACGGTTTGTCCCGACGAGACAATAGAGTTTAATCGACTTGTTGCACTCGTCGTTAACCCGGACTGCAGATCTACGTATGCCTGAATCAAAATGGCAGTCTCTTTTAACTGCGGATCGCCTGAATTGTCAACAACTTCTTCCAACATGACAACCAAAGTATCTCCCGCATCCTCAA
>JAUHYX010000079.1 GCA_030426285.1 bacterium | reverse complement strand
AGAAGGAAACACTGGACGGTGTTCTTCAATTGTTGCCAAGATGTCTGGATCAACAAACTCATTTTCGAGTGTTACGACATCGCTTGCAGCAATAAATGCATTCAGAGCAGATGCATCTTGCCAACCATCTCCAAAATCGTGTTTTGTCATTCTACCCGCCGGCGAAGAAAATCCATTTTCAATCACAGCTACATTTAGCCCCATACGATAGGCCTCTTGCGCGATCATTTTGGCGAGTTGTCCTCCACCGAGGACTCCAATTGTGAGTGGTTCGTTTGGTTTTAGCGTAGATAGTAGCATGGTTGCCGACAATTAGGTTCTTAAAAAGCAGTAAGTTAGCACTTCGTTAAGTAAAATCATTCTATTCTGCATACGTCTTACGGCTTGCATTTCAGAATATTGAGCTCGTTATGGCTGAACAAGTACGTTCCATGTTTGCGGAGATAGCTCCGCGTTATGATTTAGGCAACCGCATCCTATCAATGGGTATTGATGTGATGTGGCGCAAACGCACTGTACGCGAATCTAAAGCCAGCCCGGGCGACAAGGTGCTTGACTGTGCCACTGGAACCGGTGACTTGGCTCTCGAATTTAAGAAAAGAGTTGGTCCAGCCGGTGAAGTACTCGGCACCGATTTTTGTGCAGAAATGCTCGAATTTGCTCCAAGCAAAGCCGAGAAAGCCGGTCTTCCGTGCCGCTTCGAGGTTGCCGACGCCATGAATTTGCCGTATGAGGACAACTCCTTCGACGTTGCCTCAATTGCTTTTGGCATTCGCAATGTTGACGACCCCCTCGTGTGTCTTAAAGAAATGAGTCGTGTTGTCAAACCTGGTGGACAAGTTGTAGTGCTTGAATTTGGACAACCTCAAGGCCTATTCAAGTATCCGTACAACTTTTACAACAAAAACATTCTTCCATCGGTTGGCTCGCTCGTAACGGGAAAGAAGACTGCATACACGTACCTACATGAAACGTCAGCAGCGTTCCCATGTGGACAAGACTTCCTAGACATCATGAAAGCTGCCGGCTCGTTTGCTGAACAACGTGCAATTCCGTTGACATTCGGTGTTGCTTACTTGTACATCGGTACGGTTTCCTAATCCTTGCAGATACGTCAATGAGCTCTGTTTCAACGTGGCTTGCTGCCACCCGCCCTAAAACTCTTCCCGCAGCCATTGTTCCAGTTGTGCTTGGCACGGCCATGGCATTTGCGGACGGCATGGTTCACATTCCTTCTGCCCTCGTGGCATTGGTGTGCGCTTTGCTGATACAGATTGCCACCAATTTTATCAACGAAGTCTACGACTTTCGCACTGGCGCTGACACAGAAGATCGTGTAGGCCCTACCCGTGCTGTAGCTACTGGTACAATATCCGAACGCTCGATGCTCATAGCTTCGTGGATCGTTGCAGCGGTGTGCTTTGTGTGCGGACTCTATTTGGTTGAGAGAACAGGCATAGAAATATTGATAGTGGGAATGCTTAGTCTGTTCTTTGCTTGGGCGTACACCGGTGGTCCGTACCCGCTAGCCTACAAAGGTTTAGGCGATGTTTTTGTGTTCGTATTCTTTGGCATTGTAGCTACTTGCGGAACGTATTATGTGCAAGCGCAGACCCTACATGTTCATGTGTTCTTTCTCGCGCTCGTTCCTGGTGCGCTGTCTACTGCAATTCTCGAAGTCAACAACATTCGCGATATCGAAACTGACGCTCTTGTGAATAAGCGAACTCTCGCAGTTCGATTGGGACGCAACAAGGCGATCCTGCTATATTACGGCTTGTTGGCAATGGCATTTGCTGTTCCTCCACACTTGTTTTACTGGAACTATTCGGCTTGGTCTTTGTTGCCTTTGCTCACATTGCCACTTGCATTCAAACTGATGGCGCAGGTCAAAGTGAGAACTGGTCAACAACTCAATGGAGTTTTAGCAGGTACGGCCGGGCTATTGGTTGTGTTTGGTATACTCACGGCTGTAGGACTGATTTTGCACACGGTGTAAATGCCGCTCAATAAGGAGACGATTGATATGAGTACTCAAAACAGCGGAAGCGCAGTTTCATCTGCCGTAAAGCGCGTTACAAAAAAAACTCTCTTCAACAAGAAAAAGCGCGGTGAGAAGTTCTCCTGCCTCACAGCGTACGATGCAATGACAGCGCGACTGTTTGATGAGGCGGGAATCGACTTGTTGCTTGTTGGGGACTCTGTTGCTAATGTTGTGCAAGGCCACGAAACAACTATTCCGGTTACCCTCGATGAGATTATCTACCATACAAGAGCTGTCGTTCGCGGTGCATCACGCTCCATGATCGTAGCAGATATGCCGTTCATGTCGTATCAGGTGTCCGTGAAAGAGGCCTTCACGAATGCTGGTAGATTGATGAAAGAAGGCCGAGCGGGTGCAGTAAAGTTGGAAGGTGGCGAACGCGTTGCAGAATCGGTTCAACGAATGACTGAAGCAGGAATTCCTGTAATGGGGCACTTGGGATTAACACCGCAGAGCATTAATGAATTTGGGTCTTACAGAGCCCGAGGCAAGGATCCTGAGGAAGCTCAGCAGCTCAAACAAGACGCGTTGATTCTCCAACAAGCCGGTGCATTTGCGGTTGTTCTTGAGAAGATCCCGATGGAACTGGCTAAAGAAGTTTCAGCCTCACTCGAAATTCCAACTATTGGCATCGGTGCTGGACCACATTGCGACGGTCAGATTCTCGTGTATTCCGATATGTTGGGCATTACTCAAGATTTTAACCCGCGTTTTGTGCGTAAATACCTCGACCTAAACACCGTTATGAAGAGTGCGGTTCAACACTATATTCGCGACATAGCAGAAGGAACATTTCCCAGTGAAGATGAAAGCTATTAGAGGCTGGAATACTGCCGCGAAAATTGGTCTTTTTGCATTGGTGTGCACGCTGTTTTCAGCATGTGGCGACAATCTTGTTTCAAACCCAAACGATATTGTTTTTCCGAGCTCCAATGTCAGCTACAACGACCAAGTTCAGCCCTTATTTAATGTAGGCTGTAATTTTTCCGGATGTCACAATGACGCTTCTCAAGCCGGGTTTATTCGCCTCACTGCGTGGACGTATCTATTCGACACTCCTGGCATGGTGGTTCCGGGAAAACCAGAGAACAGCCCATTGTACCAAGTTATGTCGGGCGATTTAGCTCATGTGGCGTCGTTTCAAGCCAGAATCAACAACAACCACATTCAAGGCATTTACACCTGGATTCAGGAAGGTGCCAAAAACAACTAGCAAAGACTATGGTACCAATTACAGATCAATTAATTGTTGTTGGCGACAGAATTTTACTCAAGCCGAAGACGGCAAATGACAAAACATCCTCTGGGCTTTATTTGCCACCGGGAGTTCACGAAAAGGAAAAGGTGTATGCTGGTTATGTCGTGAAAGTTGGCCCGGGATACCCCATCCCTGTCGGGGTTGATTACGACGAACCCTGGAAAGAAGAAGAAAAAGTGAAGTACATTCCGCTGCAAGCCCAGCGCGGAGATGAAGCGTTGTACTTGCACAGAGAATCGTACAAAGTGTCATTCGCCGGTGAAGAATATGTAATTGTTCCACAGTCAGCCGTATTGTTGCTTGTGCGGCCAGACAGGAACGTAGCTCGCTAGTATATTCTTGAGATCTCAGACAGAGATTTTCGCTGCAGGTCTGGGACTTGAGCATCATCAGCTGGATATCCTATAGGCAAGATAACAACTGGCGACTCGTGTTTTGGGCGCTCTAGGATTGTGTTCAAGAAATTCATGGGGTTGGGCGTATGAGTCAACGTCACGAGACCGGCGTTGTGGATAGCAGTTATCAGCATCCCAAGAGCTATCCCAACAGACTCTTGAACATAGTAATTTTTGAGTCGCTTTTCCCCTTCAATGCGGTAGTTCTGTCTGAATGGAATAATGAGGTACGGAGCCACCTCTAGGTGTTCTTTATGAGCATCAGTTCCAAGCGGTTCCAAGTCTTTCAGCCATTGATCTGTTAACCTTCCACTATAGTTTTTGCGCTCTTCTTCTTCAGCTGCAAGTCTGATTTTGCGCTTGATTTCCGAGTCGCGGACAACGGCAAAAAACCAAGGTTGCAAGTGTGCACCGCTAGGCGCTGTACCAGCTGTAGCAACAAGGGTTTGGATTAGTTGCTCTGGAACATCTGCATCTGAGAACGATCGAACGCTGCGTCGTTTGTTCATATATTCATAAAAAGCCTCTGCCTTTGCAGTGCTTTCTTCATGGCTCAGTGCGTCAAAAGCATACGGGATGAATCCGCTCATTGAATTGGCTCTTCTTTTCCGAGAATAATGTTGTCTGTCGGCGCAATATGCGCATCAATCAAGGCTAGCACACGCGCAAACGATTCCCGAAACGGGACATTCAGAGCGGTCGAGGGGCTCTTGGCTTCCAAACCGATGGCGTCCACTCCATGTGACTGACACAGATACAAGCCGCGATACAGGTGAAAACGCTGCGAAATGAGAACGAGCTCGTCTTGCAAGAAGATCTTCTTTGCACGGACAACGGCATCGAGAGTGCGACGGCCAGCATAATCCAATGTAATGTCATTCTCCTTCACGCCGAGTTCGAGCAGCGCTTTTTGCATGGCTACTGGCTCGTTGTAATTCTTTTTTCGATTGTCTCCGCTTACCAGAATATGACGTATCTGACCCGATTTGTAGGCCTGTGCGGCCGCCTGCATACGATATTTGAAGTAGAGATTTTTGTTGCCATTTGCCACCCACGGACTCGTGCCAAACACCAAGCCGACTCTGTTGCGTTTCGCATTGGGTACTGAATCGACAATAGCGTCTTCAGTTGCTCCAATCATCAGCATGTTAGCGCCTACATACGTTGTCAACCCAAGTGCAATAAGTGTCACGATGGTTGCAAACAGTGATATGTTTAGTTTTCTTTCCACTCGGCAATTTTTTGTCGTGCTTGTTCCAAAGCTTCTTCTGGTACATAAATAGCAACAGCAATTGTTCCGCCCATGGTGTGAGGAAGCCCATGTCCGGCCCGCTTGTCACAAAATGCTGGAATACCCTCACTGCGCAAACTACCGGCCAACAACTCCGCTTCGACGAGTGATGTCAAGGTTGTGGCTATTGTCAAGGGACCCTCGTATGTCTCTTGTTCGCGTTCTTCCACAGGCAGTTCATAGGCACATTGGTCACAGAATCCAGACTCGAGAGAAAATTCGTTTTGACACCGTGGACACTTCATTATACAGTCCCTCTTTTGGCACGATGGTTAGTGAAAACGCTTCGCAAGGAAAAGTTCTCGTTGTTTGTTCGCAAAGTAAGCACAATGCCTACAATTCCTATCACCATATTCGCCATCCACATTCCGAACCACGGCGAGATAATTCCGCGATCTGCAAATTTTTCACCAACAATGAGACAGGCCCAATACACAACGTAGAATCCCAATGATATGGCGGCACTAACACCAAAATTTCCGCGCTTGGTTATAACACCCAAGGGGCATCCAACAAGTACAAAAACGACGCAAGCAAAAGGAATTGAATATTTCTTTTGTACTTCCACCTCGTACTTGCGAGCCTTGCTACTCTGCTCGCGAAATGTAAAAGCTTGAGACTCTATGGTCGAACGCAGCATGCGCACTTTGCGTGAGGCGTCATCCTGGATACTATTCTGTCTTGTAAGACGATGATCTCCATCTTGTGGTATTCCTTGCAGAGCATACACAAGTGCAGCGTCTGCGAGAACATCAAATTCTTGTTTTGCGCGCTCGGCCTTAGCTTTTGCAGAGTCTACGATCACCTGCATATCTGCAATTGTAAGTTCACGGTCACCGCGGCTGAACATAGATTCATCTGATTCTCGGAAAATGTAATTGCCGGCGGGAAGTGCCATTCGATGCCGTTCAAAGAGAGTTTCCCGGGCATCAACCGCCGAGCGTTTATCCACTTGAACAATCTGTCCGTGATGCAGCGAAACAATCATCATAGACGTATCGGCTGAAAAACGTATGCGCCCTGTGTCTGCCGTAACCACTGTGCTTCTATTGGCATTCCTATTGTCGTACATGGTAACGTTTATCAAGGCACCTGTGACGGAATCGACAGCGCGAGACAGAATTGAAAAACCATCTAGTTCCTGAGAGAATTGTCCTGGTTCTAACGCAAATGTTGGTTTCTTGCGTTGGATATCACTCATAAGAATTTTGGCGCGGTGATTGGCGTCTGGAAGTACCCGGTCGTTGAACCAGAGCAACCCGATGAAGAGTGCTATTCCAGTTGCCATTGCGGGACGCATCATCCCATAGAGACTTCCGCCTCCAGACTTCACGATTGTAACTTCATTAGAAGCCGATAGGTTGCCAAATGCCATCAGGGTTGCAACGAGTATGCCCATGGGAACTGACAGCACGACCATCCAAGCGAGATTGAGCGCAATTAGTTCTGCTACAAGCCACATACCAAGTCCTTTTCCGAGGAGCTTGTCAACATATTTCATGAGAAACTGCAGCAAGAAAAGAAACATCACCGTGCAGGAACCGAAAAGGAACGGGCCAATGAGTGAGCGCAGAATATAGCGGCTGATTCGCATGGATTACAACTTTAACTTTGCTTCGGCAATGCGTTCGTCGTACTCTTCTCGTTTATGAGGGTGTTTCTTTTTGAGTGCTTCATACGCAGTGATAACTTCTGACCATGCTCCCTGCATAGCATAAATATTTGCGATAGTCTCGGTCATTGCTATTCCAGAGTCGACGGGTTGATCAGCTGACTCATCGCTCTTCTTGCTTGATTGACCTTGAAGCTTCTTTGCACCCAGCTTACGGGCTAATTCTTCTAGCGGTGTTAGCTTCTTGACCGGCTGTTGCAGTACTTCGTCGATTTGGATAGTCGGAAACTTAGGTGGTTCTGGTGCTTGTATTCTATGAAGTGCTAGAGAATTCGACTCACTAGAACCAATGCTCAAGTTGTGGAATTCTAGGCCAGGAATAAGGTCTACAATTCCCGAATTGTATTCAGTGTCTGTTTTATGTAGCGGTACAGACTCCACCAGACGCAAAGGAGTTGATTGTTCTTCCAGCTCTTGGCCTTCATCCAAAGACTCATCGTAGGCCGCCGCGCTTGAGTCGTTTTCTTGTTCTTGTTCATCAAGCGAGGTCAGCAACTCGTCTATCAAATCCTGATTTGAGTTCTCGGTAGCCGGCTCGTCGGAAAATGATTCATCTTGTATTGAATCAGCTGCAGGACTCGGCATTGACTCGGCAACCGAATCCTTTGAATCTTCTACATCTGATGGCTCCTCTACATCTGATGGCTCCTCTACATCTGATGGCTCCTCTACATCTGATGGCTCCTCTACATCTGATGGCTCCTCTACATCTGATGGCTCCTCTACAGCCGATGGATCTTCTACAGCCGATGAATCTTCTACATCTGATGGCTCCTCTACATCTGATGGATCTTCTACAGCCGATGACTCTTCTGCATCAGATGGCTCTTCTGCATCAGATGGCTCTTCTGCAGGCTCATATTGGTAATATTGGTCTACATCAACACTCTCAGGTGAAACTTCCCCTACTCCATTGAGCATTGCAACTGCCATCAAACGCAGCTCGATTAGACTGTGTTCTCGCGGAAATCGCTGCAAACCAGCATTGATTGAAGCGATGGCCTGTTGCGGATTGTCTAACCCCATGTGTGCTTTAGCCATTACAGTGTAGGCCACCATGTAGTCTGGCCAACGTTTCAGACCTAGCTCACAAAGTTGAGCAGCTTCTTCTAAGTCGCCAGCATCTAGCAACTTCGAAGCGCGCATTGCAAAAAGGGGTGATACTTCCATAGTTGAGAATTTAAGAGTTTCTTTCAATCGCAAAGTCTGCGAACTTTTCCAATGCCTGTTTATACTCACTATCTGGGAATAAGTCAAGGCATGCCTTTGCTCTATCAACAAGGTCTTGAGCTGTGCGTTCGGCGTAAGCAATGCCACCGAAGTCTACAACAAACTGAACAATTTCTTTGCGTTGTGCTTTGCCTTTTTTGAGTTGCTTAAGAATTGGTGCTTTTTCCTGTTTAGAAGCCTGATTCAAAGCAAAGATCAAAGGCAGTGTCAGTTTCTTTTGCTCTACATCATTGCCAACGGGTTTACCGAGCAAAGTATTTTTTGACATATAGTCAAAGATATCATCACGAACTTGGAAGGCCTGTCCAACGAGCTCACCGTACTCTTTCATACTGCGTCGGGCATCTTCGCCCACGCCGGCTGCTATGGCACCTATCTCAGAACAAGCAGAAATCAATGCTGCCGTTTTGTCAGATATTATTTGAAAGTACGTAGACTCATCATTATTGAGCATTCTAGACTTCTGTATCTGCAACAACTCTCCTTCTGACATGCGCCTAACCGTGTCCGAAGTTACTCGCAAAAAGTCGAATTCATTGAACTCAACTGCCACATGCAAGCCACGTGCTAACATGTAGTCGCCAACCAATACAGCAACCTTGTTTTTGTAGACAGCTCTCACGGACTTCATGCCTCTTCTCTCGTCCGATTGGTCAACAACATCATCGTGTACAAGCGATGCAACATGCAGCAATTCTACCATGGTGGCACCCACATAGGCTCGCTTAGTTAGGCTACCTGCAGTGGCAGCACTCAGAAGCACGAGCATGGGGCGAATCTGCTTGCCACGGCTGCGTCCCAAGTACCGCATAACGGTGTCCATCATGAGGGTCTTGCTGGACGTCATTTCGCGATATAGCTTGCGAAATTCGGTCATGTTTTTGTCAATAGGCTTGGAGATTTCACTCAATTTCATGAGGTGTGGTCCGACGCAGATTCTGAAGAACGTGTATCTATTTGTTTTTTGGCGCTAGCGGCAATGACGATGCTTATCTCGTACAGAACAAAAATTGGTGCTCCCATCAACAGTTGGTTCACTGGGTCAGGGGTAGGCGTCAGCATAGCTGCCAAGATGAGTACCATAACAATAGCGTGCCTGCGATACTTTCTCAACATGGCGGCGTTGATAATGCCTGCCCGCGAGAGTACGTACGACACCATGGGCAATTCAAACACTACTCCAGCTCCCAACATGAGCGTAATGATGAAACTGAAATAGTCATTGATGTCGAATTGATTGCGGATTTCTTCAGTACCAAATGTCTTCGCAAAGCCCATCATTACTGGAAGCATCACAAAATATGCGAATGATACACCTGAAAAGAAACACAGTGAAGTGAACCATGTAATCTTTCGTGCCCACTTCTGTTCATGGCTGTAGAGACCTGGTCCAACAAATTTCCAGATCTGTAACAACACCCACGGGAATGAAACGACAATTCCCGTGAACAAGACTACTTTGAAGAATACAACCAGCTGACCCATCACACGCAAGTTTTGCAGAATTAGGTCGGCATCTTTCGCAGGCGACAGGATAACGTACTCCATGAGCTCTTCATGGAAAATTCCCGTGATGATACACCCAATAATAACGCCCAAAACTGCAAGTAAAATGCGTTTTCTCAACTCGACCATATGGTCTAGAAAAGCTCCTGATGCTTCGGGGCCAGAGGCACTGCCCGCGGTATTGTCTTTATTGTCCACATACAAAGATACATCTTTGCTGTAAACCTATTGCAACCGCGTAACTCATAGTGATCTTTTTGTGCATTGTCAAGAGGTATTTTTTCACATTTTCAAATATTCTCCTTGCCTAGCTCCCTCTAAAAAGGCATCTTTGTTTCGCTGTGATCGAAGGCACTTCCCCAGTGCTTGCGTTGCCTCAGCAACGGGTCACAAAACAACTATAAGAGAAGTCATAATCGCTTCCCCGCACGGTTGCTGCAAGCCGCGTGGGCAGAGGCTTCTTTTTCCATTTTGCTGCAGAAATGAATAGATAGATTCATATAGAATGACGCCGAATCCGATAGATCAAATCTTGTCAGACTCACTAGATTCTTCACAAAAGAATGTCAGTGTCAACACACATACACATCGCGTATCTGGAGTATTTGCAAAAAATGCAGACTCACTTTGGGGCCAATGCTTAGCAGTCCTATCTGACAATGTGTCAGACAAAGTGTTTCAAACATGGTTTGCGCCAATCAAAGCTCTTACGTGGGAAAACAACGCGCTCACAGTGCAGGTACCAAGCCAGTTCTTTTATGAGTGGATAGAGGAACATCACTCAGACTTGCTCAAAAAGACTGTGGCGAAGGTCATGGGCACTGACGCTACGTTAAACTACGAGGTCGTAGTTCAGAAAACTGTGTCTGCTGAACAGCGAACAAGTGTCATGAAGTTGCCTGGGTTCCGAGAACACACGACACCACCTGTGCAGGGACAAATGCAATTTGATGATGGTAACGTTGCTCCTGCACCTGTTCCTTCATTCCTGAACCCGCGATATCACTTCAACAATTTCATCAAAGGTGATTCCAATCAGCTCGCATGCGCTGCTGCGCAAGCAGTTGCTGAGAACCCTGGTGGGACGCAGTACAATCCACTGGTGTTGTATGGTGATACAGGGTTGGGTAAAACGCACCTGGTTCATGCAATTGGCAATGCCGCATTGAGCAAAAACCCAGACTTAAAAGTCATTTATACAAACTCTGAGCGATTTACGGTTGAGTTTGTCAATGCCGTACAAAACAACAAGTCTTCCGAGTTTACTCGGATGTACCGCAATGTCGATATTTTGATTGTAGACGACATTCAATTTTTTGCTCGTAAAGAACGCACGCAAGACAGCTTCTTTCACACATTCAATGCGTTGCAACAGGCTGGTAAGCAGATTATTCTCACATCTGATGTCCCCCCTAGCAAGCTCGAGGGTGTAACAGAAAGACTGATCTCGCGATTTCAGTGGGGATTGACTGCAGATGTTCAGATCCCTGATTTTGAAATGCGTATGGCAATTTTGCAGCGCAAAGCACTAGATGAAGGAAGCGAATTACCGCCAGATGTTGTCGAGTACATCGCTCGCAATGTCACAACAAGTGTCCGTGAATTAGAAGGTTGTCTGATTAGCTTGTTGGCCAAGACGTCGCTTGAAGACCGACCAATGGACTTGGAACTGGCGCAAGAGGTGGTTGGCGGAGTTGTATCAAAACTGCGCCCTAGGGAATTGTCTATTGAGGCAATCAGAGAAAAAGTAGCCGCGTACTATTCCTTTAAGACTGAAGAATTGACTGGAAAGAGTCGCAAACACCAGTTGGTTGTCGCTCGGCAAGCTGCCATGTTCCTGAGCAAGCAGCTCACTGGTTCGCCTCTAAAAATGATTGGAGCGTACTTTGGCAATCGTGATCACACCACTGTTATCCATGCCTGTAGGTCAATGGAGAACTATCTCGATACAAATGCCCAAATAAAGTCTGAATTGACCGACATCTGCCAACAACTTGGTGTTGGTCTTCCGGAACCTGGTGCATGAGATACGTGATTGCCATATGCTTGGTGCTCACTACTATTCTTGCAAGATCTCAAGATTCAGTTCTACGTATTGTCTCATCCAACCCACCAATTGTCTTTGATACAACAGGAGAGTGGGTTCAGCACGAATTAGAGCTCTATAACAGTGGTTCAGACTCAGTAGAAATAACTCGGGTTCGCGGTGGTTGCGCTTGTGCCAATGCAGTTGTACTACAGCGGTTTATTGCCCCACAAGACACCGGTGTGGTCATATTAAGTGTGAGCACTGCACACTTTAAAAGTGATACGAATAGGGTTTCGTTTACGTTTGCTTCGCCTGACAAGACTGTTGATGGCATGTATGTTCCCCTGACCATTATTCGCGCTAAGAGCGACAGGTAGTCTATCCATCACCTGCTATCCGGTTGAGCATTTCTATGAGTTGACCCCGTTGAAACGGCTTTCCAAGAATTGAGTTCATGCCAACCTTCTGACACTCTTCTCTCGTTTCTTGCATCACATCAGCAGTTAGAGCGACTACAATTGGTTTCTGTATCCCTTTATCTGATTTCATGCTCTGTATAAGAGATGCAGCTTCGAAACCACCCATCTTGGGCATATGGAGGTCCATAAATACTAGATCAAAGTCCTTGCTAGTCACTGCTTCAACAGCGTACTCACCGTTTTCGACAATTTCACAGGTGACTCCCAAGAATTCTAGAGACTTTCCGATCACAAGCTGATTGGTTGGATTGTCTTCTGCTACCAGAACTCGCATAGCTTTCGCTTTCTCGGAGAGTTCAGTATCAGCACGCCGCGGAGCGATGACCTCCTCAGACACTGGAAGAAGCATCTCAATTGTGAATACCGACCCTTCGCCGGGAGTACTGTCAACTTCTATAGAACCTTGCATCATCTGCAATAGTCGTTGCGTAATTGCAAGTCCTAGACCGGTACCACCATATTGTTTGGTAACAGAAGAATCGGCCTGCTGAAATCGAACAAACAACTTCGATGTATCCTCAATGCCAATACCAGTATCTCTTACGGTTGCAAAGACTCTGTCCCCTCGACTCGATATCTCGACAGAAACCTTACCTTGATCTGTAAATTTCAATGCATTTGAAAGCAAATTGAAAAACACTTGGCGAATTCTTGTTGTGTCACCTATTCGAATATCGTCAACATTTGGTTCAATGTTCAATTCCAAATCGATATTCTTATCATTCGCGCGTTCTGAGAACAGTCCCAGAGCTTTGTGCACTAACGTTGACAGCGAGAATGTTTCAGCTGCAAAGGACAGTGCTCCTTCTTCGATTTTCGAAAAATCGAGAATGTCGTTCAATACTGATTGCAGGTGCGTACCGCTCTCTTTGAGTACACGTAGAGTTTGAAGTTGTTCCAAAGTCAGGTTAAGGTCTGCAAGAACATCGGCCATGCCGAGCACACCATTTAACGGTGTGCGAATTTCATGACTCATATGTGCAAGAAATTTTCCTTTGGCGCGCGAGGCTTCAACCGCTCGATGTTCCGCCTCTTTTTGTGCTGTGATATCAGTGTGAGTACCAGTAAATCGAATCGGATTACCTTCTGCGTCTCTCGATACAATTTTTCCCCGATCGAGTATATACCGCCAGGATCCATCTTTGTGTTTCATTCTATGAATATTCTCATAGAACGACACTTTGCCTTCCATGTGTGCAGTTATATCGGCATAACAAGAGGCGAGGTCATCTGGATGGACTTTTGATTCCCACGTATTCAAATTCATTTCAATCTCTGAAAGCGAGTACCCCAGCATTTCGGCCCATCTTTCATTGAAACGCACATCATTGGTTTGCGGATACCAGTCCCACATCCCAAGTCGGGTTCCTTCCAACACAAGTTCTAATCGCTCTTCACTTTCCCTCAGTTGCAGTACACGTTCATTCTCTGCATGAATGTCACTGAAAGCACAATGTATAATTGCATCTTCAGTCTTAGAAGATTCCACGGACATCAATACAGCATGCCAGCGCCACAAATCATCTGAATTTCTCATGCGTATCGGTGTGATGTGCTTGGTGTTTTTGCTATGGTTTGACACCTGTCTTCCGACTTCAGATTCGAATTTGTCAATGTCGTCAGAGTGAAAAAGGCTGCGAAACAAATCCATAGAACGCATTAGAACGCTTGCATCCCAACCAAGGGATTGTTCTACGCTTTCCGAGACGACATATTTACTATACAGATCACTTGCGCGAAATGAAATATAGAAGAGTCCACCACTCTCTTCAATAAACTTTGCAGCATTAGTTGACATGTTAAACTCGTTGATTTACGAAAGTAGATCATAGATATGCATTGTTGCCATAAGAATCAACAAGATTCAACAACTATCTCCCCTAAACGCAAAAAAGCCACCTCGTATCACGAAGTGGCTTTTGCAGAATAAACGGCGACTACCTACTCTTCCACACAGTCTCCCA
>JAUHYX010000311.1 GCA_030426285.1 bacterium | reverse complement strand
ATGTTGAAACTGATGGTTTGTGCGGCGCACCAAGAGTCAGAATTCTTACGAGCACAGAATGTCATGGATCTATCATTCGAGCAGCGCGAATGTTGGGTTTAGGTTCGCAATCGATAACAAGACTGCCTGCGTCGCCAGATGGAACCCTCGGCGTTGAAACGCTTCGCGAAGCACTGGTGAATTCGAGTGAGCCCACCATCGTGAGTTTGCAAGCTGCCGATTTAAATATTGGCGCGTACGACAACTACAAAGAACTTGTTCCAGTTGCACATGCTCACAACGCTTGGGTGCATATTGACGGAGCTTTTGGCTTGTGGATTAATACGTCTGAAAGATTTCAGCACCTCGTTGATGGTATTGAGTTGGCCGATAGTTGGAGTACCGATGGACACAAATGGCTGAATGTTCCTTATGATTGCGGAATTGCGTTCACACGTCATCCAGAAGCCCACCGCAACGCTATGTCACACAAAGCTAGCTATTTGACTCACGGTGATGAAGAACGCGATGCTCTGGATTGGACACCCGAATGGAGTCGTAGAGCTCGGGCATTTCCGGTTTGGGCTGCTATTAAACACATGGGAAAAAGCGGTGTTGCTGACATGATTGAACGGTGCTGTGATTTTGCAGCTCGCCTCGTTCAAGGGATGGGTGCTCTTGATGGCTGCGAGGTGCTTGCCAAGCCAATTGTGAATCAAGGGTTGGTCCGTTTCATTGCGCCTGCGTCACATCCAATTCAGAATGTTGATGCATTTACCGACTATGTTGTGGACACTATCAATGCGACAGGTGAAGTGTTCTTTAGCGGTACCACATGGCGTGGTATGCGTTGCATGCGAGTATCAGTTGTAAATTGGCAAACAACTGAAGTTGATATAGAACGTGCACTTGATGCAATTGCTAGAGTCGTACAAAACGAGATGAATAAATAGTCCCATCTGCAAATTGCAAGACAATTGTGTACACTCCGCGTGAAAGCCCAGAGGTAGTAACGGTTGTACTCATGGTTTCGCGGCGTATTGGGCACACATTCTGCTTACCATTGCTGTCGTATATAAGAATTTCACGCAACTGCGCAGTTGTAGGGTGCTCTATTGTTATTTCGCGATCGGACGGGTTTGGGAATGCCACAGTTGCACTAATGTTCACCTCAACGTCTGAAGACCCGCCGGAAAATCCATAGCGGGCAAACCATATATCATTGTTGAAATTGGGTGCAATTCCGTCTGGGTCTGTGGTGAGAATAGTGTAAGAATTTGGTCGTGGATCAAAGTCAACCGCGCGTTGGAATCGACCAGCAGTAACAAATGAATTGTCTTCGAGTACTGCGATATTTGAACACTCTTCGACACCTACGACTGTGTCAACAATAAATGAGTGCATATACCATCCTTCCGAATCGTACTGCGCATAAAACAGGCCTGTTCCCCCTTCATCCATATATGTTATCTGTTGTTCATCCTCTGCCGGGTTCAAATCTGCAACGCCGGTTATGGTGCCCGACATAACAACCTGCGAACCTAGAAGCTTCATGGACCAAGATTCAATGTCATTATTGCTTTGATTGATTGTTGTATCGCCACCTATCGCCCGCACCCACTGCACATCGCCTCCTGGCGTATACCGCATGAGAAACACATCTGGACTAGGTGCTTGCGTGTCGGCGGTAAAAACAAATTTCCCCGGGTTTACATCTGGATCGAAGTCTGCAGTCCACCGAAAATTCCCATTGACATACACGTTACCTTCTACATCCGTTTCCACACCGGTTGCTTGATCATGTGACGGCGGTAAGTCGTCGTTGGGAACATCGCCAAATCGCTTCTGCCATACAACATTCCAAGTAGGGCTGTACTTTACCACAAACGCGTCAATGCTGACTTCTGATTGGTCGACGTATTCACCTGACAACACGTCAAAGTCCTACTCGCCTTCAAATGCGCCACATACAATCACATTGTTTTGCACATCAGCAGCAATATCGTACACGTGAAAGTTTCCTTGCCCACTGAGATATCGAATGTTGCCTACGCCTACAAACTTCCCATCAGCTGAAATGTCTGCAAACACATGCCCCCTGTGTAGCTCAACCTCTGTGCCGTCGTCTAAGACCGTGGTTGCGTCGCTACCTTGACTGATACTTACAACCATGGAACCGTCATGTCGGAATACCAATTTGTCGCAGAGTATTCCACCAGGCACAAGCGCCACCCACTCAAATTGTCCGTCGATGCTGAATTTTTGAATATAACTTGTCGTTGTTTCTGGTGTGACCTTGTGATCTGCTGGCCCCGGGTCAAAATCTAGCGTCGAACTAAACCTGCCGAGCACGAACACTTCACCCGCGGCATTCATCTCAACACCGAATATCGTTTGTGTGAAGTTGTTTGGGTCTGCACCATCAACAGCCCAAACAAGCTGAGAGTCAGAGTCGTACACAGCAACAAAACTATGACCACTGATCGCTTGTTCGTTGTCAAAAACATCAAGCTGCGCATCTTTGATACCATGACCAGCGATCACAAAGCGATCTGTATTGTTGCTGGCAGGACCAACTATTTCTTCGCGCACATTGTTGCCATATACAAATGAGTGCGCCCAGAAAAACTCTTGGGCAGAAGCAAATGTCGAACAAGCAAACAAAACAATCGCTAGCAACATCAATTTCATCACTGGCACTCTCAGTCGTGACTGTTTTAGACTTGCAAAAAAATAGT
>JAUHYX010000078.1 GCA_030426285.1 bacterium | reverse complement strand
CGTATTTCACCGTGCCGAAATACGAGTGTTGAGCCTGCGTGAAGGCAGACACATTCGCAGATATACGGTTGTTGGCATCCCAGCGGTAGCCAGATTTTACCCAAATTTCGGGTTGTTGAATCTCAACTGTCTGCCCGTATACCTCAGTGCTACCTTGATCACTTTCCGCATTGTATGTCATTTGCCCACCAACGCGTTCCTCACTGAGGTATCGCAGAGAAATTGTACTATTCCAGCCTTGCTGCGATTCATCACCATAAGCCAACTCATTGTACAACATATAGCGAGTCGTTTGTGGCAGGTCGAGGATATTGTCGTCGTCTTTGTCATGCTTATCGGCCGGTTGCGTGGTATGGATGGCGGTTAAGTTATTCCAGCCACTGCCAAGGTCCAGAGATACATTAGCATTGACCTGCTTTTCAAAAAAGCTATTGAGATACACATTGAGAAGAAGGTCGTCCGTGTTGCCGGCATCACGCGTATCAACATTTATCTGCCCACTAATGCTTTCATAACCCTGAAGCACACTGTTCGCACCTTTGGCCACATAGATGTTGTCTACAAGAGTGCCAGGTATACTGCTGATGCCATATGTGTACGACAACCCCTGAATCATCGGCAAGCCGTCCACGAGAATTTGGTTGTAGACACCAGACAAGCCAAGGATGCGCAACTCTTTGGAGTTTGTAATCACATTTGTGGCATGTGGTTGTACAGTGGTTTGTGTTTCGAAACAACCTGCGAGATCGCAACAGGCGGCCTTGCGCAGTTCAGTTTGTGTAATCTGTTCAGTCTTGATCGGAGCATCCTGGGCGAGAATCACGCCTGGACGCGTACCGGTTACAGTTACGTTCTTAATGGCATCAGTTGCTTCAAGTCTGAATTCCACCTCATTTTGATGTTCAACTGCCAAAGTATCGGTGCCATAACCAACGTAACTAGCTATGAGGCGCCTATCGGTAATATCTTCTGTTGTCAACTCAAACTGACCTTGTGCATTGGCCGTGACACCGACTGTAGTGCCGAGCCAGTATACACTAGCACCTGCTAGTGGTTGAGAGTCTTGGTTGAGTACTGTTCCTTTGATTGATTGTGCATGTACCAATACTGGGCACAGACACAATACACATAGTATAATGTATCGCATGAGTTGTGTTGTTGAATGTGAAAGTGTTGATAGTTAATCTGGTACGAACTGTAGAGATCAACCAACTTTCGGAGGACGCCAGATAGAGCACAGTTGGGAAGGGATGACTGTGTACTTGTACACTCGAGGTTTCAATTCCAGCAGCGTGATAGGAGCATGCATTTCTACGGGTTGCAAAGCTACATAAGCCGAGCTAGCACAACACGACAACACGGGGTTACACGGCTCTTGCCCAGAATGCTCGCCATCGTTGGAGGTTCCGCATTGCCAACTTTCGCCAATCGAAAAGTTGGTTGACGTGCAACAACCCGAATCCTGTGTAGCAACAGTTGCAAAAACAGGAGACATATTGAGAACGAGCAAGAGCACAGACAATATGATTGACAAGACTTTCACCGTTGGTGAAGACGCAGAAAGTTCTCCTCTATTGCATGCCAATATGTTGTCGGCTGATCAAGGGCTTGCCAGAAACATACATAAGCTTTGAAATACTGAAAAAATCAGTACTTTCTTGGGTTCTGTCAACCGCATAGGAGTTCGTATGAAAACCTTGTCACGCTTTGGTATTGCTGTTGTGTTGATCGTCGTTTGTTCTGCTAGTACAGCAATTGCGGGGAATGGTAAGATTATTGATTACCTAATTCCTTTGGAGTTTGTGATCGGAGAAGACGTTGAACCAGAGGCTACTTGGTCCAACATCAATGATAATTTTGAGCTCGAAAACCCGGTGTATTCGTTTACTTTGTCGCTGGGTGGTGAGATCAAGTACGAAGCGTACGAAGAGCGCGAGAATCTCAAACCAAAGGAAGAGATTGATATCAATTTTGGCCCCATCGTTTGGGATGGTCTGGAGCCGGGAATGTATACTGCTCGGTTTGATTTGACATCAGACTTTGACGCTGACCCAGATGACAATTTTGCTGAAGTAGAAGTTGAGATTGTCGATGGCGGTTCGTCTTGGGAAGAAATTCGAGCGGCTGTGTTTGAGTATATGGAAACCAATCCGTATGGGCTGAATCTCGACTTAACAGCTGCGTATCTTTGTCCTGAACCATCACCAGCTGGCACAACTATAGTTTCTGCGAAGCCAGGAGAATTTGAACATACAATTGAATCGGGTGCTTGGTTTGGTTGGGTACAATGGGATGTTACATCTGGCTTTTCTAGTCGCACCTCCTATGTGTTTGTCGACGACGAAACGCAAGAGGTAAAACGACGAGTTACTTGCTAGGTGGGGCTAAACGCCCTACTTGGCAAGTATTCGTGCTTTATCTAATCCAAGAGAAAATTCTGTACTTCTGTGTTTCGTTTAAGGATAGCCCTCTAGTTTTGCACACATTTCACACACTTTTATCCAGCATGTCGAGGATTTCTTTACCGCTTGGTTGTTTTAGATATCTCGATACCTGGACAGCGATCGAGTGACCAGCAAGCAGCGATCGTATTTCAACTGGGACACCTTGTTCCCGCCACCGAGTTTCTGCAAGTTTGCGAATTGAATGGAACTTGATGAATTGTTCGTCGACACCTATCTTCTTAAGAGCTCCACTTAGTCTATCTCTATAAGTTGCAGATCCTCTTGCGTTGAAAAATCTCTCAGACTCAGGATTAACACTGTGGATTTCCAATAAGACTTGATCTATCTCTGGCGCAAATTGTATTGGGAACTCTCTCCACCGGGCACCTTTCCCATAAATTTGTATCGTGTCGCCATCGACGAAACTAAAGTCTGCATTTGCCTTATGGTACTTCTGTCCAATGAGGCTCCCTTTTCGCAAATTGAGAGCTTCTTGAGCCCTACAACCTGTGTAATATAGGAACAATATGTAGCTAATGGCTTCCTTATCCAACTTCCTAGAATGGTCCGTTCTGCGGCTGTTTGGGCTTGATTGTAGTGCATCAACAACCTTCCAAAATTCCTGCTCTTGCAATGGCCGTCTCAAACCCTCTCTAAGGGCGCGGAATTTTTCTCTTGGAACTGGATTCCGATCAATAGCACCCTCGGAAATCAAATAGTTGAAGAAATGGTTGAGGTCTGCCAGCTTACTTTTTTTTGTCGAATCTGAAACATCTAAGTTACTCACACCTCGGTACAGCATGGCTTTAATCCCACGGTGATCTGTAAGTTCTAAGTTCTCGACGCAAATCTCTTTAAGCGCATACATCCGCCGGTCAATCAGCTTCTGAGTATTCACACCAACCATTGAGCCAAGATAGCCGTCAATGTAGTCGTATATTTTCCCGCCATCCGAAGTATCTCGAATAGGACTATTTAGAGCTTCTACTCTATCTGTTAGGATATTCAAAGCCCGTTGCCTATTGACGGCTTTCCAATACAGTCCAGTTGATTTGCGAACCTTCTTGACACACGTATATACCATACCCTTGCGGTTGTAGCAGTATGCAAAGGCATAATGCGGGTGATTCCAGCGATCCTGCTTTTTTCGAGGTCGGGACATACTATGTTGCAGGTCTGTCCTGAAGAAGCTTTTCAATCCTTTCTTTAATATCAGCAAGCTCCTCGTACAATCCCACCGCATGGTAGTTTGGTAGGCTTTCAACCACAACTTTAGTTTGCTGGATCTTGTTGTAATGATCGCCTCGTTTCAACTCACTAACCTTATCTACTCCAAGCAACCAGTTGAGGTCAACGTCCGCTTCTGCAAGCTTTTGTAGAAGATTGAAACCTGGCTTTGAAGCACCATTGATATAGTTGGAAATTTGAGTTCTTGACATACCTATAGCTCTTGCTAATCCAGATGTCCCGCCAAATTGGGATTTTGCTAGATCCCTGAGCCTTGCGCAAAACAGTTCTTCGTTGTACATAATAAATCCAAGAAACGTGCGCAAAATATTTGCATCTTCTAAATATATTGCACATATTGCGTGTGTAGAAGTAGTTAACCTATTGGAATATAAGGATATGAACGCACAAACCGAATTGCCAGTTTTGCCAAGGGGCACGATAAAAAAGGTTGCCCTTAGAATTGGCGAACCCTACGAGTTGGTTCGACGGCGAATCAGAGACAACCAGGATCCCAAGTACTTGAAAGTCGTAGCCGATGTGATCCGGGAGGAAAAGGCACTACGTACCCGCGCAGTCAGCGAATTGTCCGAAGCCCTAGCGTCATGAAACGATTGTACACCATAGCACAGGTGAGTAAGATCACTGGCCTTGGTACACACACCCTGTATCACTGGTGTGAGATAGGGATACTCCAACCTTCAGCGATTAAAGGAACAAGAACGCGCCTTTTCTCTGAAGAAGACGTCCAAGCCGCAATGAAAGAATCCGTAAAAAAGGTGAATGAGTATAGATTCTCTGCGAAGAATCTACGAAAGGAGCCTACGATCGACGAAGTAATTGCAAATGCCAAAGCGCGCCATTACGCAAATGCATAATCAACAGTTTTACTCATCTAATAGTGGATGGCAATCATGCAAAGAAGCCTAGAAATAAAAAAGCCACCATCCGAGCTAAACGAACAGTGGCTTAAACCAAACCAATCAGGTCTGACAAACCCAATTGACAATGTAATTGATGCGGACCAACGCACACAATTACCGGCTAAAGCACCCCTGACAAGGATGCAGTAGCAGAAAAAACTCCGTTAAGGAGAATTTCAATCACATTCAAAGAAGGAGATTTGCAATGACAAATGCAAATCAAAACACAAACCCTATTCAAGGCGCGATTGAAAAAGCGAAGAAGAATGGGAACCTGCAAGGTCAAACTAGAGACGGCTTGCAGGGCATAATTCAAAGATACGAAGGGCATATAAAACAAACTCTCCCCGCCGTATCGGATCTATCATCTGAGAGGTTTATTAGCCTTGCTGTAAACGTCATTAGCCAAACACCTGGACTTCAGAAATGCCGTCCAGAAACGGTAATTGGCTGCTTGTTTAAGGGGGCGGCGTTGGGCTTGAACCCAGAGCCCCAACTCGGTGAGATCTATTTCGTGCCTTACAAGGATGTCTGCACAATTCAGATTGGCTATCAAGGCTATATCACAATGGCCTACAGAAACAAATCTCTCAAATCTATAACAGCACATGTTGTACGAGAGTCTGATGATTTCAACTACGAGTTGGGATTGCAGCCTACCTTGAGGCACAAGCCGGACCTCAACAGCCCAGCACATGACGACGGCCGGAATGTCGTTGCCGCATATGCAATTGCAGAGCTTAATACAGGTGGCCAGATTTTCACCGTCCTTTCGCGTAATGAGATCGAACGCCTACGGATGTTGAATCCTTCAGAAGCGAGAGGCGGTAAGTCAGCTTGGACAACTCACTATGCGTCGATGGCTAAAGCAAAAGCTATCAAGTCCATTCATACCCTTTTACCCGGTGCAATAGACGGCGTTGACGCCGATGGGGCCACCTACGATGTTAAATCGTTCGCCGGTGGAAATAAGAAGGGTGCTGCTGAGTACCCGGAAGACATTACAGTAGAAGTAGTCGAAGAGCCAAAGACCGCGCCTAAGCAACAGTCTCCGACTGAAATGACACCTGAAGAGATGTCTATGTATGTCGACCAGGACACAGGTGAACTTGTAAAGGGGGATAATTGAGATGGAAGCAACAGTGAATATTGCACCGATGGGTACGGCAACATGCTATGAAACCCGAGAAGATTGGCTAAAGGGACGCAAAGAATCTAGTTCTGGATTCAATGCTGTGACTGGTTCGCTCGCACCAATGCTTGGAGGCGTTTGCCCTTACAACACATGGGCTAGTGCATACCTTGACATTGTGTCAAACAAGCAAATCGCAGACAATAATGCCATGAGATTTGGCCGTTATTTCGAAAATGGTGTTGTGGACTACTTCCTCGATGAAACTGGTTATGAAGTGACCAATGAAGGACACGTACTGTTTACTCACAACGAGAAGCCGTTTATCAAAGGCTCGCCTGACAGGATATACGTGACAACAGAAGGGGCGATAGGGGTTCTTGAGGTCAAAACAACAGCTATGGCAGTTGAGCCAACACTTGAGAATGATCTTATCAGGCGTGCTTGGCTACAAGCCATGTTCTACGCAGGGCTTGCTGGTGCATCTGAGGTGAGTATTGCGTATGCCACGGTGAATTTTCAGCGAGACCTTGGAATAGTCACATTTGAGAGAGATGACGCAGTCATTGAATATCTCTACTCTCAAGCTGAGAAGTTCTGGGAGCATGTTACAAAAGGGATACCACCAGAAGCCGAGACAGCCGAAGATGTCCTAAGATTATTCCCGCAGCATAGAGACGGCGAATACAGAAGTGTCGATCAGGCGGTTGTGGATGCATGGACAGAGCTAAATCAGGTGAAGCAGGAAGAAAAAGCCATCACGGCGAAAAAGAAAGAACTTGAGGATCAACTCAAGTTTGCTATCGGTGAGTTCGAAGGGATTGAGTATGCAGGGAAAGTGTTGGCGACTCTAAAGGCACCAAAACCCAGTCGAAGACTCGACACAAAGGCACTCAAGTCAGAGAGGCCGGATGTCTTTGAACAGTTCGCGCGTGAACAAGCTGGTTCGCGCAGATTGCTAGTGAAAAGTTAGGCGCGATTGCGGCCGCTTTTGCGGTCGTTGTGGGGTCGTTAGCAACTCTAGCACCCCATCTATTTCATACACGAACTAGACGCCGGCAATGGTCAACTGCACAGCCAACGACCGCAAAGGCAGCCATCACATAGCTGCAACAGGAAGAGAGAACCCAAAACAATTACACAAACAGGATACTGCAATGAGTAAGACAAACATGCAGGGTGAGACAGGTACACCCTTTTACGGCAAGGATTTTTTTAAGTGCCACGGATATCAAGTCCTAATTTTTCGGGACCGTAGAGTGGATAATGGCTACTACGTGGTAGACGTGCGATTGCCTGAGGAACCACCGACAGAATTCATCCCCACGGCTGGCTTATTGTTTCATAGTGGTGCTGGCGTGACAATCAGACCCTTGCTCGTTGAAAATGGCAAGGCATTCCCGCGCAAAATTGAGCTTCCAGAGAGATTCTATGTCGAAGACCAGAGAAACGTCAATGCAATCCTTGGGTACGCCGCAATGTGTACTCAAGGGGAAACGTGGATCAACTTCTTTGCTGACGTACAAGAATATGCGCCTGAACTTTTTGAAGAGTATATGGCCGATGGAACTACCATTACCAGTGAACAATTAGTCGGCACCATCACTGCCCGAAAATTTGCAAACCACAGCCTCTCAAAGGCGGTTTAACACAAGATTTAAGCAGTAGGAACGCGCAATGCCAAGAGACGGCAGAAACAAGAATATGGAGATGTGCACCGATCACTTGATCGAGGCATACTCTTGGGCAAAGATGACAGAAGATCTAGGTCTAGCTCTTGAATTATTTATCCTCCTATCAGAGAATGAAGGGGTGCTAACAAATGAAAGTGATCTAGACGATGTTGTTTCTTGGTGCGCTTCACTCTTTGAAGAGAGTGTAGATGATTTCAACAGGAGAGTGATAAAGCCCCTGGTTCGAAATGGATTTTTAGTTGTTGCCGGTGAAGTAATGCACTGCCCAAGCATCCTGAAGAGATCTAAAAAAATGGATGCAGAGAGGGTCAAGAAGAACAAGCGAAATAGAGAATATTATGAACGTAAGAAGAGCCAAGATGTTGACGTTCGGACGTCAGAAAATCAAACAATCGGACGTCCGAAAAAACAGGTTCTGACGTCCGAAAAAACAGGTTCTGACGTCCGAAAAGAATCCGACGTCCGAATGTTGCAAAAAACAACCGATGGTGAAAGGAAATCGCATAATAGCGCGGTTTACAGCTTGTCGGATTCGGACGTCCGAACGTACCCGCCTCGCGTGCGCGAAAAAAGAAAAAAATATCCTCTCTATAAGATAGAAGAGACTTTCTTTTTTTTTCAGGGGGAGTCTGAGGGGGAATGGCAACAATCTGACATCCAGTTACCGACAGAATTGCAGGGGAACAATGCGTTCGCAGAGGCGTTCAATTTGTACCTCGAATACAGGGCACTTCACCAGAAACCGATCGATGCGATTTCGATCAAGAACCTCATTAACGATTACAAGTCCGACCCCATATCCGCAGTAGCGGTATTGCAAGGGTGCATACGTTCCGAAGGGAAATACATGCAACCTATGGGGTTGGCTTTGTTCAAGACTCAGCAGGAGAAGAAAGGAAATGGAAGCTCAGCTATTCGAACAGAATCAGCCGGAGATAAACGAACTAACAGAGTTCAGCCAGTTTACCTCACGTAGGTATAAAACGTTCTCTGCGTGGCAGCAAGAGTGTGAAAACGAGAAATTGAAAGACATCGGAGCTAATCACATTGCGAGGAAGGCAGTTGCGGCAAATTTGCCAGAAGAAGTAGTTCGGCTAATGCGGCGTTTCTTGAGTACCGAATACCCGATTTTTACTGCATCCCAGAACGATTACACGGATGCCGTCATGATGGTTCGAAATGATCCAAAGGGGACATTCAACATAGACCGCAGAAGCGAAATGAGTGACATCGGCCTGTGTATTTGCGGTGACAGCGTAACTGGCAAGACGTCGGTCTTAGGCTTGATAGCAAGACATCTGGTCAGGAATTATGGGCTGCTTGACAAGAGTTTTACAATCCGGTTTGTGAACCCGCCGGACATGAACAAACTCGGATTTGGAACTACAAGAACCAAAACAATCTCGGTGCTTAAAAGCAGAGATGTGCTCATAATCGACGAACTCCACAAGTGCGACAATGAGTACTTGTCAAGCATGTTTTATGAGGTTGTTTCCCACAGAAAAGATGAAGGATTGTCAACATTTGCATCAACTGCACTCAGCATTGAACAGATGCGCCAAAACCGCTACTTAGTTGACATTGCAGACAAGATTTCAGACGGACATTTCATGAGGATAGCGCAGCTAGTTGAAGTAATCAGTTTTACAAAATCATGAGGAAGGCATGAGAACTATTAAAGGCTCTAAAACCAGATATTTCGCGGCTTGGACTGTTGGAAGTGACACCGCGATCGTAGTTGAAGAAGGCGAAGAACAAGCCCTCAAATCGTACAAGCGCATCTCCAAGTCTGTAGATGAACCAGAATACTATTGGCACGGCTTTAGTCAGTCAGGGGAGATTGTACTGATTGAAGCATCGAAAGGTGTATTTGAGGCATACAAATCAGGAGAGATTTACCGAGTAGGATTGTCAGGTGCAAAGCTCAAGAAGGTCAGTAATTATGTTCGTGAGAACGACAACTTTCTTACGACTCATTTGGCTCCAAAAAGCCACATCCCTGTGAGGTTCGCATGAATCCAGATACGGTGGAATTACTGTTTTATCTCGGTGCTTTGGGGTGGTTTGTATTTGGCGTATGCGAGCTTGTCAGAAGAATTAAAGCCCGTAAGCAACGGGATCGTTTTTAACTAATGGGAACTTGAGAAATGCAAGATCCAGCACTACTTGCAAGCGCAAGAGAGAAGCGTTTCCTGAGAAGGAAGCTTGACCCACTTGAGTTGCAAAGACGTCAACAAGAAGTGGTTGACATTACGCATGAAATCGCGATTGAAGAGTCAGAACTTAAAGACTACTCTTCGATGAAACGCAATGAGATCAAGGAGCTACGAAAGAAGCGAAACAGTATCCTTGATCTAGCTAGAACTGGGTATTCAGAAGAGCACGTCGATTGCTACGTAGTACTCGATCATGAAAAGAATATTGCTGAATATTACGAAGTCTCAACTGGTGAGATTGTGGACCAACGCAGACTAGCACCAGACGAAAGACAAACGAACATCCTAAAACAAACTTATTCAGAGGATTAATTCCACATGGAAGCCAACCCAATCTCAATCAACGTCGAGGCCGGAAACGACGAACTGACAATACTTACTGGCAATGCACCAATCACGAATAGACCGACAGCATCAAAATTTAGTTGCTCTGTGCTTAGTATTTCGGAGTACATCAATAAGCTCAAACCAAGCCCTGAAACTGCTGTGATCTATTTCGATTCTAAGCAAGCATTGGTCAATCTGTATGTCAATCCTAGCAACGAACTTAGTCCTGTCATTACGGGACACCTAGTTCCAAGTGTAGAACTGCAATCGCTCGGTATTAACCAGAACAAATTGTTCAAAGCTAAGGATCTCGCGAACACTATTCGCTTTATGCGCCGTTTTATGGCCATCGATGACTACGACCGCGTCATGCGGTTTCTTGAAAAAACTAATCTCAAATTTACAACAGACTACAACGACAAAGACGATCGCAAAGGGAATCTGGACAAGAGTCTCAAGCGCACGATTACTTCTGAGCAGTTGGAATGTTTTTCACTTCAGCTAAAGCCATACCAAGACTTTGAGGGAACTCTTGAATTCGATGTAGACGTTTTGTGGGATATCCGCAACAACGAACCCAATTTTTGGCTTGAATCGATAAAACTTCAAGAAGAGCAAGAAGCCTTTAAGCGGGTGATATTTCAACAGTTAAAAAACAACATACCTGCTGAATACTGTGTTCTTGATTCTCATGTGTGATGCAAAAGAAAGCGCACATGATTTCCAGAGCAGACGCCAAGCGTATTGATCCTGAATTGTTTGATGAGCTCGCAGGAATATATGAGTACCAAGCGAATATCATCCGGCCAGAAGCAGAGCGTTTAGCCGCTCTCGATGTTTTTCGAATCAAGGAGAGGCAGCGACAGAATGCGAGTAAAACAGACCATACGGTTCGTTGATACTGGTGACGCTACGTACAAACGAATCAGTTTCCCAAACGGCAATGCTGAATGGTACGAGTTAAGTAAAAGTTGTGCATCTGGGCAGTTGTCCAGGGCAAAATCAAAATCATTAGAATCACTATATCAGAAAGGTGGAAGGGATGAAAATTCAAATCCTCAAAACGAAGAATGAGAAGACAAACCGAAACTGCTACGATGTGATCGGTTTCAATGCAAACGGTAAGGAAGTGTTTCGCTCACCTACGCGGCATACGACCAAAGGCAGAGCTGCAAACTACCTAAACCAGTTCATCGCTAGCGGATTGAAATGTGATGTTGAGTTGGAAGGTAAAACCTACACGCATAGAGCTTTTAGCAAGGAATTCGCACAAACCAAGAAAGGGTGAATCCTATGTCCATTGAACCAAACCACACAGACCACACAACTGACAAACGACCAGGAACGATAATGGAACAAGTAATTTTAGATACGATTGAACGCATGGAGCGGAAACACGCCATTGAGCTCAGGAAGCTCGATGCAAAGTACTCTGCACGATTAGATGATTTAGAATTCGCAATTGACCAGGCTTTGGTTTCAGTTCCAAGTGCTCCGTCGCCATCAGTACAATTGAAAGCAGTAGATACGACTAGGCAAGCACAAAAGGAACTATCACAATCAGTTTGGCCAACAGAAATAACAGAGATCAATAAGCGCAATACTCAGGAGCCTTCACAGGCTCCGAGTGTTGTTGATCTTGAGGAAGCCAAGACCTCGAACAATTCAAAAGAATGGTTGTTTGATGTGACCCCAAATTCTTCAACGGAATTGCAATCCCACTTGATTAAATCTGGGTACCTAACCTCGCAAGATGTCCAAGATCGCTATGGCGTGTCTTCTTCAACGGTGTATCTGTGGGCAAAGCCAGGAAGGGATCACCCCAGAGCTGTCCGGATTGGTAAGACTGTGCTATTCGCCCCAAGCGATGTTGAAAAGTATGCACGCAAACTTGGGAGGGTATCATGAGTGAGAACACGGAACTGAAGCCCACCGACACGGCGAAGCTGTTGGAGTGGTTGGAAGATCGCATAAATGCGAACGAGGATTGTATAAATGAATATGCAGAGGCAAAAGACTGGTCTAGTGCAGAGTATCACGAGATAGAAAACGCAATAAAGAGAAACTTACTTACAATGATACAATCAGGTGCATTTGCCCTCGACGAACCCCCCGTCGAGCAAGTGGGTAGACAAATTGCTAAACCATCCAGAGTGGTGAAACTTGATGACCTAATGCTTGAGCTGACAAACGCCAATGATATGGGGCTTACGATTGTCGAAATCATGGAATCTGTTGAGGAATTAGCTGTGAACGGTTTGATCGAAGCCGAAGCCCCATCAGAGCCCGCCCCCCTGCAAGTGTTGGCAGAGATTTGGGATAAGTGGCGGGATGAGCTACAGGCTAAATCAATGACAAGTATTCACCACGACGGGAGTGAAATGGTGAGAGTGGTTCAGTCGACCGAACACACTTTTAACGCTCGGCACGAAATCGCAATACAGCTAGCCCTCGCCGTGCACATGGAGATTGACGGGACGGTGGGGTGCAATTCAAACTCTCATTGGAGTTTAGGGTACTGCGTATCAAGCATGGAGCTTGATTTCTTTGTTCTCAACAAATGCTCTCCTACCTATTTGCAATATGCGACAGAAGAAGACGCTCAACGCGCCTGCGAGCTTCTGCAATGCGTAGCCAAAGAGCTGTTTTTCGTGTTCGAGGATGCTACACCAAAACAAGGAAATGAAGTCGATGAGTTGTATGCTTCAATATCATCAAGCACAAGAATTTAATCAAGCAGTATATGTCCGAGGAGAGGGCAACCATAATGGATAAAACCCAGTCCAGAATACTTTTCGACTTGATAGTGTTACAAACGAACCTATTGGCAAAGCTCCTAGTGTTTATTTATCGCGCTGTTATTGATGATGACGAAGAATATGATGAGGTGTATAGTCACTCAGTGCGAAGAATAAATCAAGATTGGAGTGATTTGTCGTCAGAGCTAAGAGAGGAGTTGAAACAATTATGAGTGATAGAAAAACCGCCCGCGTTGAAGCATGGTACAGAGGTAAGCTAATGGGATACTACACGGTATCAGATGCTAACAAATACACAGAAGCGCGCTTGATTGAGGCGGGAGAAGACGGAATCCGTGAGGAGTTCTTCCGCCCTATTGATGACAATAGGTTCGTTAAGGGATGGAACTCTTCAGAATCAAATAGTGAGGCAGTGGTTCGTGATTTCTGTGGCGACATCGAGTATGAAATGGATAGCATAATCCGTGAGGTAGAAATCAAGGTAGTTTTCCAAGGCGAGGAGGAGTGAAATGGAAGCAGGAAAAGAACTAAACCGCAAGCTACGTGTAGCACGTAGGATGTGTGAGCAAGCACAAAAAGAGGTGCACAGAATCTACAACTGCACATTAGATGACATAGATGTAGCAGTGTCTAATACATCGTCACAGATTGATAAAGCCATAGAAGAGTTGAATGAAGCTGTTGAATACATGCACCGCATGACTTGGAAAAATGCCGAGGTAGACGCCCCAACCCAGACAGGAGGCGGCGATGGAGAAAGAAATTGACAGAGCAAAGGTTGGTGAGTTCTTCGATAAAGAACGAAAGTATTTCCACAACACTGTGAAGGAAGCACTTAAGAACAAAGACTACCAATCAGCTTGGCTGTCTGAAATATGGGAAAGACTCTACGGTAAGTTGAAGAAAAAACTCGACGACGGGGAGTTCGACGTTGACAGCCCACCCCAGACAATGAGTAAACCTGAGTACACAATAAAAGCACTAGAACCTAAATCTCAAGAGCTACTTGACTACCCAGTAGGTGAAGTTGTAACAGAAAACATGGGGTTTGTAATCTTTAAGACACTACGACTAATGCAATATGCGAACGCAAGACTAGGGTATCACGACCTAAACCAACACTACAGTGCTGTGGTGGACAATCTCCTAGTCCTATATGATATGGGCAAAGAACTGCACAACAAGGATCTAGCCCGCAAGGA
>JAUHYX010000077.1 GCA_030426285.1 bacterium | reverse complement strand
TGAAGACGAAGTGTTGAGTATGCAGGACATTCCTTGGACAATTGTGCGTCCACCTGCCGTATATGGTCCTCGCGATTCGGCAATTCTCACGTTTTTTCAGTCTGTTGACAAAGGCGTACTTCCTTTGATTGGATTCGACAAAAAACTCGTCAGCCTAGTACATGTGCGCGACCTCGCTCGTGGCATCGTAGAAGCTGCACTATCAGAACACACAGTTGGCAACGACTACTTCGTGTCTTCGGATGAATTTTACACATGGTCTCAAATAGGTGATGTAACTGCCAAAGCGATGCAAAAGAAGCGTCCATTAAAAATCCGCGTTCCACATCCTGTTGTGATGGTTCTGGCAGGAGTTTCGCAGTTCTTTGGCAAGTTTCAATCAAAACCACCTGTGCTCGATTTTGAAAAAGGAAGAGATATTGTGCAGCCGTATTGGACATGCTCAACAGAAAAAGCTCGCGAAGATTTTGGATACACACAGCAAGTGAGTCTAGAGGAAGGTATAACCGAAACCGTGAACTGGTACAAGGAGCATGGCTGGTTGTAATGCGATTTCTTAAGTCTATTGTCGGACTTATTGCAGGTGTCGTTGTTCTGACATTTGCAGGTATTCTGTTTGTTGTCAATCAAGCAACCGAGTCACATACCTCTAAACAAGGCGACCTGCAGGTTGCCAACATTCGCGATGAAGTGCGCATTGTGTGGAACAAATTTGGCGTGCCACATATAGTCGCATCAAGCGATCACGACGCGTTTTTTGGTCTGGGTTACTGTCATGCCCAAGACCGACTTTTTCAGATGGATTTCGCACGTAGAACTGCACAAGGAAAACTCAGCGAGGTGTTTGGTCGCGATGTTCTAGCTGTTGACATGTATTTCCGTTCGATGGAGATGCCTACAATTGCTGCTCGGATTTACAGAAGCATTACTGACGATTCTCGCATGGCTATTGAGGCGTATGCAGACGGTGTCAATGCCTACTTAGAGCAATATGCCGATGCGCTGCCTTTTGAATTCAATGCGCTTGAGTTTGAGCCTGAACCGTGGACAGGAGAAGACTGCTTGATGCTCAGTCGCATGATGTCTTGGGAGCTTTCCGTCGCTTCTTGGCTCGATGTTGCTTATGCTGGAGTGGAAAGCCGCTTGGGCAGAGCACGGGCCGAGCACTTTATTCCAACATGGCCGAAACATGCACCAGCGGTGGTTGATACAGCCGCACGCCCTCCCTTTGCGTGGAGTCCAAACACCACAAATGCTACAGATACCGATACGACTTTTTCTCCCTCAGCTCCTCCATTAATCGATTCCACAGAATCAGATGAAACGGTGAGTATTCACATGTTTCGTTCGCTGCAGCAAATTCGAGAAAAGATTGGCATGAATGGTTCGGCCAATGGTTCAAATTCTTGGGTATCTAGTCAACATCGAGAAAAGGGCAGAGGATCCGCAACTCTAGCCAATGACCCACATCTCACATTCTCACTTCCAGCACGTTGGTATCAAGCACACTTAACCAGTCCACAGCTAAATGTCGTTGGCATGACAATTCCTGGCTTGCCATTCGTGGTTGCCGGGCGCAACGACGATATTGCTTGGGGTGTTACAAATGTTATGTTGGACGACATGGACTACTTCCGCGGTCGTGTAGACACGAACAATCGCAAGAACTATATCTTGGGCAACTCTTCGGTGCCCTTTACCTATATTCGCGACACAATTGAAGTAAAAGACAGTACCAATGTTATCTATGATCGGCGATATGCCAATGGATATGCAGTTGTGTCGGATGTTCACCTGTTTCACAGCACACAGTTTACAAATGTGAATGAATTCAGGATTTCCGATGAAGAATTCTTGCTGTGCAAGTGGACCGGAACCCTTGCGTCAGACGAAATTCTAGCCATGTATCGTTTGAATAAAGCCCAAAATTGGGAGCGCTTTGTTCGCGCTGTTTCTCTGTTTACGTCGCCTGCTCTAAATTTCTCTTATGCAGATCGCGAAGGAAACATAGGCATCGCTCCTACCGGAAGAGTTCCACTGCGCAACAATCACCCTCAATTCGCTGACGATATTGCCACAATGGATGCAGCATGGTATGACTATATTGAACCCGCAGATCTGCCGCGATTGTACAATCCAAATCGCAAATGGTTGTTTAGCGCAAACAATTTGTTGTCGCGTCATCTCGGCTATTATGTGAGTTCGTATTGGGAGCCTCCTTCTCGTGGACAACGCATAGCTCAAGTTCTCGATGAATCGGAACAACACTCGCAACTCGAAGCAGCTATTCTGCAAAAAGACATATTTTCGATGCACGCCTCTGAGATTGTGCCAGTGTTGCTTCACCACATTTCACCATTCAAACAAGCTGGTTCTCCACAGGTGAAACGAGCTATTGACACGCTGGAACAATGGAATTACAAACTTGATGTTCAGTCTGTAAGTGCTTCAATATATACTGTTTGGATGCATCAGTTAACAAAGAATCTACTACAAGATGAGCTCGGTCCTGACGTGATGAACCAGTTGTGTTTTATCAACTCTGTGCCGACGCGTTTGACGTGGAGCATTGTCACCGACGGCAACTCTCCACTCATTGACAACATAGAAACAAGTCACCAAGAAACTCTCGCTGACATCGCATTTCAAAGTCTGAACGAAGCGGTTGACACACTGACAACGAGATTTTCAAGCTCTGCGATCGACACATGGTTTTACGGCGAAATTCATACAATTGAATTACCTCATCGCTTCGGAAATGCAAAGCCACTTGACGTTGTAGTCAATTTAGGTCCGTTTCCATATCCAGGCGACAACACAACAGTCAACAACGGCGAATACAAATACAACGATCCATATACCGTACATTTAGGGCCCAGTATGAGAATCATTGCTGACATGAGTGATTCGGTTCTACAGTGTGTATTGCCTGGCGGACAGTCTGGGCAACCGCTGAGCGGTCAGTATGGCAATCAAGTTCAGCTCTGGCTGAACGGTGGTACAATTCGATTGCCGGTTTCTCGTGAACCTGAGCAGAGCCAGGTTGAGATAATGCGGCTACGACCAAAACAACAATCGGAGTAAGACAGTCATGGATACACATCAGGAATGGCGTGAAAAGGCCGAAAAAGAGCTTCGTGGAACTCCCCTCTCTCAGCTGAACAAGCAAACACCCGAAGGAATTGAAACAGAGCCGGTATACGCCTCAAATGAGAACAATCCAGAATTACCTGGCATTTTTCCCTTCAAGCGAGGACCGTATGCAACGATGTATACAAATCGCGCGTGGACTATCCGCCAGTACGCAGGTTTTTCTACTGCAGAAGAATCAAATGCTTTTTACAAGCGGAACTTAGCTGCGGGACAAAAGGGATTGAGTGTGGCCTTTGACCTCGCAACGCATCGCGGTTACGATTCCGACCACCCTAGGGTTGTTGGTGATGTAGGCAAGGCTGGTGTCGCGATCGACACAATAGAGGATATGAAGACTCTGTTCGATCAAATCCCTTTAGACAAGATGTCTGTCTCGATGACCATGAATGGTGCTGTGATTCCGATTATGGCCATGTATATAGGAGCCGGCATTGAACAAGGTCACGACCAAGCTCTGCTGAGTGGCACCATTCAGAATGACATTCTCAAAGAATTCATGGTGCGCAACACATACATCTACCCACCTGCGCACAGTATGAGAATTGTGGGTGACATCATAGAGTACACAAGCCGGCATATGCCTCGCTTCAACAGCATTAGCATCTCTGGATATCACATGCATGAAGCTGGTGCCAATGCCGTTCAGGAACTTGCATACACAATTGCCGACGGTCTGGATTACGTTCGCGCAGCAATCGATCGCGGACTCGACGTCGATGCATTTGCACCTCGCCTCTCATTTTTCTTTGGTATTGGTATGAATTTCTTCACAGAAGTTGCTAAGCTCCGCGCAGCGCGTGTTTTGTGGGCTGAGGAAATGAAAAAATTCAACCCAAAGAACGAACGATCTATGCTGTTGCGAACACATTGCCAAACAAGCGGCTGGAGCTTAACTGAACAAGATCCATACAACAATATTGTTCGCACAACAATTGAAGCCATGGCCGCCGTATTTGGTGGTACGCAGAGTTTGCACACGAATTCATTTGATGAAGCAATTGCCCTGCCAACCGACTTTTCTGCACGAATAGCTCGCAACACACAGCTTATCCTATCGGAAGAGGCGAATATCACAAGTGTGGCGGACCCACTCGGTGGTTCGCACTATATCGAAAGTCTTACAAATGAGTTGGTTGAAAAGGCTCGAAGTGAACTGAAGACAATTGATGAACACGGCGGAATGACAGCAGCGATACAGATGGGTCTTCCGAAAATGGCCATTGAAAAATCTGCCGCCATAAGACAAGCCAGAATTGAGCAGCAAGAAGATGTCATTGTAGGTGTCAACAAGTATCAAACAGACGAAGAAACACAGGTTGATGTACTGGATATCGACAACTCAGCGGTGAGATTGTCACAAATCAAAAAGCTCGAGGCCATTAAAGCATCTCGCGACGCCAGTGCTGTTGAACAAGCTCTGCAGCGACTGACACAGGCAGCCAAAGAAGGAAAGACAAATCTACTGGAGATTGCCGTAGAATGTGCACTCAAACGCGCTACAATCGGCGAGATTTCTGATGCTATGGAAACAGTGTTTGGACGACATGAAGCCAGCACCACTGCGGTGTCTGGAGTATATGCTCAAGCATACGACGACAATGCTGAGTTTGTTGAAACCAAGCAGCTCGTAGATGAATTTCTCAAAACCACAGGTCGCCGTCCACGCATTTTGGTGGCAAAGATGGGCCAAGATGGACATGATCGTGGTTCGAAGGTTATCTCATCGGCTTTTGCAGATTTGGGTTTTGATGTCGACATTGGCCCTTTGTTTCAAACACCGCGTGAAGTGGCGAAACAATGCGTTGACAATGATGTGCACGTAGTGGGCGTTTCTTCACTGGCAGCGGGTCACAAAACATTGATCCCCTTGTTGATCGAAGAACTGAAAACCCTTCAAGCAGAGGACATTGTGGTTGTGGCGGGTGGAGTGATACCACGTCAGGATTATCAAGCACTGTACGATGCTGGTGTTGCTGAGGTGTTTGGTCCTTCCACAAATATTCTCATCGCAGCGCAAAAAGTTCTGGCGAAAATTCCCCAACAGGTGTAGCGACTATGGTGCAACCTGAAGCAATCTATACTTCACTGCGATCTGGTGACCGGCGGGTTCTCTCGCGTTGTATTAGTTGGGCGGAAAGTCAGCGCGAAGTTGACCAAGCTGCTATTCGGGACATTCTCGACCTCGATACGTCAGACGATTCTCGACCGACCAAACGCATCGCTATTTCCGGTGTGCCGGGAGTAGGTAAAAGCACCTTCATCAATGCCTTGGGATGCAGGCTCGCACACAAGCACGAAAAAGTAGCTGTGCTGGCGGTTGATCCTTCGAGCTCACTATCTGGCGGAAGTATTCTAGGCGACAAAACAAGAATGGCCGAATTGGATAGCCTTGAGAATGTTTTCATACGCCCTTCCCCTACACACGGGGCATTGGGAGGCGTCACAGCTGCTACTCGCACTGCAATTCAACTATGCGAGATTGCCGGCTACGAAACAATTCTCATCGAAACTGTTGGAGTAGGTCAAAGCGAACATGCCGTTTCTTCAATGACGGATATGTTTATCACATTGCTGTTGCACAATGCCGGTGATGACATTCAGGCCTTAAAACGTGGCATTATGGAGTTGACTGACGTGTTTTTGTTGCACAAGGTCGACGATGAAGCTGCCACAAAAGCAGCAGGACCAGCGCGCGGTTTGCTCCAAAGCTCAATAAATGTCTTGAGACCAGCACACTCATTTTGGAAGCCTACAATTGGGTTATGCTCCTCAACCACAGGCTTTGGCATGGATGAAGTTGAGAACACAATTGCTGAGTTCTTTCGAAAAGCTCGTCAAACTGGTGGGCTACAAGAGAATAGAAAGAGACAACGTATTGACTGGACAAAGGACGAAGTTCAGCGTATTGTTGCGTTTGCTATAGAAAAGCAATTCAGCGAACATGGTACCGTTGAGCGCATTAAACAACATATTCGCGATGGAAAACATCCACTTCACATTGCGAAACAACTATCATTGGATGTAGTACAACATTTTTAGGATTATGACAGAACTACTGCAAAAACTACAAGGATTTGTGCAACAATCTGAAGCTGACGCTTGGTTGATGTACGATTTCCGCGGCTCAAACTCAATTGCATGGGAAATACTCAACCTAGACAAAGATGCACATTGCACTCGTCGCTGGGCTGTTGTTATTCCATCTCATGGTGAACCTGTAAAGATTGTGAATGCAATTGAAAAACACACGCTAGAACATGTAGAAGCCAAGGAGCTCTTGTACACTTCTAAGGAGAGTTGGGCATCTACATTGCAAGAAGCACTCGCTCCGTTTAAGGTTCTGGCATGTGAGTACTCTCCCAATAATGCGCTGCCAGTTGTGTCTAAGCTCGATGCAGGAACTGCTGACTGGTTGAGAGGCTTGGGACACACAATTGTATCGTCTGAAAACCTCGCTCAGTATGTAAATGCGGTATGGACTCGCGAACAAATGGTAGACAATGCACATGCAGCTCAAACACTGCGAGATGCAATGAGATTTGGCTTTCAAACCATTTCAGCTGCCTTGCTTTCCGGTAACTCTATCACCGAGTACGAGGTTCAGCAGAAGATTCTGACGTATTTTAAGGACCATGGACTGCAAACTGACTTTCCACCTGTTGTCGCCATTACGGCCAATGCTGCCAATCCGCACTACTTTCCACAAGAACATGCAAGCGATACGATAAAAGCCGGTGATCTCGTGTTGATCGATATGTGGGCTAAGAGCTTGAACGCTAAGTCAACATTTGCAGACATCACATGGATGGGATTTTGTGGCGAAGAGATTCCCACTCGATACGCAGAACTGTTTGCAATCATTCGCGATGCTCGTGAAGCCGCAATGAGTGTGATTGTCGATGGACTGCAGAATAATATAGATGTTCCCGGCTGCGATGTTGATGCAGCTGCACGAAAAGTCATTGACGATGCGGGCTATGGTGACTATTATATTCACCGAACTGGCCATTCGATCACGACTGAAGTACATGGCCCCGGTGCGAATATGGACAATTTTGAGACAACGGATACTCGCAAGATTTTGCCAATGACCTCATGCAGCCTTGAGCCAGGCATTTATATACCGGGAGATGTCGGATTGAGAACAGAAGTTGACTTAGTTATCACCGAAGACAAGCAAGTTGTGCTTCCTGCCGGACCAGGCCAACAGAATATTTTACCATTAATGTTACCTGATTCATGGGAACTCTAATGAAACATTGGATTACTGTACTGCTCATAAGTTGTGTTGCATTGAGTCTTACTCCTTCCTATGCAGCCAGCAATGACAGGAAGCTCAAGTTAGCTGAGTCGTATGCGAAGTCGCGCGACTACGACAATGCAATGAGGTTGTACAGTGAATTGTATGACAGCGACCCGTCAGACAAGCAATATTTCGCTGGATATGTCGCTGTCTTGCAAGACATGCAAAATTTCCCTGTACTCGTTGAAGTCTTGACTAAGAGTTCATTTACCAACACTTCAGCTGAGCTTACGGGGTTGCTCGCTTGTGCTTCATTTAGAAACGGAGATGCACAGCAAGCGAGTCAGGCGTTTGAGAAGTCGATCAACCTTGCCAACTCAACTCAAACATGGACCCAAGTTGCTCAATTGTACATACAGTATCGAATGTTTGACAAGGCCATAGCAACGCTTCTTGCCGCTCGCGATTCGCAGCAATCAGATGCATTCGCTAATGAACTATGTCAACTGTACACCTCCGAAGGGCAATACAGCAATGCTTGTGAAGAAGTCATTAATATGCTATCACAAAACATCGATCCGGGTGTTGTTCGCGGGCGCCTTTCAGCAATTGCATCTACCGAAAAGGGCAAAACAATCTGTCTAGAGTTTTTGGAGCAACGCGTACGCAACAGTGCGCGCGACATGCGAATTCTGTCATTGTACGAATGGTTTCTGCGCGAAATTGGTGAGTGGGACAAGGCGTGGACAATTGTACAGCAGATGTACGAACTCTCCGACAAAGACATGAGAAAGGCATTGCAATTTGCCAATGCGGCCAAGAATGCAGGTTCACTACAATCGGCTTTGTCTGCATTCGAATACATTATCTCAAATGCCTCCAAAAAAGATCCTAATATCCACAGCGCTCTATACAACTACGCTCGCACAATGGAGCTTGTTTTGAATTCCAAGGATGCGCTCACACAAGATCAGGTTGACCGAACAGTACAGCTGTATGATGAAATCATCGACCGCTTTCCCAAAAATAAGCTTGCATACGATGCGCGCGTTCGCAAAGCACTCATAGTCAATACATATCGCGGACAGACTCAAGCAGCCATCGAGATACTCAGTGAAACGGCACGAACGGCCAATAGATTTGCATCAGGTGGTGAGGCGGCCCTGCTGTTGTTTGACATCTACTTTGCGTCTGAAGACTACACAGCAGCTAGGGAGACGCTCAAGAGCTATCTCCCATCATATTCCAAGTTTGGGGAGCTCAAGTCAAAGTTTGTGTTGCGACAGGCGCATGTCTTGCTTGCCAACCAAGAATACGATTCTGCCTCAAATGTGCTGCAAACGATCTCTGCTCAGGAAGATTCACCAGAAGCAAACGATGCACTGCGCATCCTCACTCTACTGCAAGAGAATCCGCCGGAAGAACACAAGGAAGGCCTGCAATGGTACTTTGCAGCACAAAGAGCTGAGTTGCGCAATGACACGACAACAGCACTAGACAATTACAAACGCGTTCAACAGGCTTCGCGCTACTCTGTTCTTTCGCAACGGAGTTACTTGCGAAGCATACAACTCACTATTGAGTCAGGGAACATACCGGACGCACTGAGCGAAATAGATGCATATCTGGAAGCATTTGAACCAGGTGTGTTTACTGACAATGTGCTGTGGTTACAAGGACATTGTTTCGAGCAGATGGGAGATACCGAGGCTGCTTTGCAGGTGTACACAACGATACTCCGAGACCACCCTCGCAGTCCGTTTAAGCGCGATGCCCGCGAGCGTATTAACTCTCTGAGGTCCTCTTAATAATTTTTTAACTTGATTCAAAGGTTGGGATTCAATATTTTCGGACACATGAGACGACTCAAAACATTGGTTCTGCCCCTTATGGTGGCACTACTCACAACCATCGCCGCGCTTGCAGCTGGTGTTGAAATAGAGAATTTCCGTGGTTATTCTGATCACAGCGACATTACTATTTCATGGCGAACCGCAGTAGAAAACGACGTTGAGACATTTGCAATAGAACGTTCAATCACCTCCTCTGATCAATTTGAAAGAGTTGGTACATTGCAAGCGACTGGTTCAAACAGCTCTTATGAGTATGTCGACAAAGACGCGTTTTTGAAAGGCGACAGTGAAGTTAGTGGTACAGTATATCGCTACAGATTGGTTGCTCAAGATCAATCTTCCAAAGCTGTGTATACAACTGATCCAATTGCCGTTACACATACCGTCAGCTCGGTACGTCGCACTTGGGGTGTGATCAAACAGATGTTTCGTTGACAGCAGCGCACAGCTCCCTCCAACCTTCTCAAGAATATCAAACTACGCTACGCCACTCACACAGTGGTCCATGGCCTCTTGTGTTCATTTAAAAACGTGAGTCCACATCACAGATATGTTTAAACTGACCTCGCAATACAAACCATCAGGTGACCAGCCTGCAGCAATACAGCAATTGGTTGAAGGAATTCGACGCGGAGACCGCTACCAAACATTGTTGGGTGTCACAGGTTCAGGTAAAACATTCACGATATCCAATGTTATTCAAGAGATCGGCAGACCAACAATGGTCATAAGCCACAACAAAACATTGGCGGCTCAGCTATATGGAGAGCTCAAACGCTTTTTCCCCGAAAACCGAGTTGAGTACTTTATTTCGTACTACGACTATTATCAGCCTGAAGCATACATTCCTCGTACAGATACATTTATCGAGAAAGACTTTTCCATCAACGATGAAATAGATCGGTTGAGATTGAGAGCTACTACAGCGCTGTTGGAAGATCGCGACGACATTATTGTTGTCTCATCTGTTTCGTGTATTTACGGTCTTGGAACAAAGGAGAGCTTCAAAGAGAGTTTATTCCTGATCAAAAAGGGTATGCAGATTACTCGGCGAGACTTGCTGTATCGCCTGTCTGAAATACACTATTCGCGCAATGATGTCGACTTTCACCGGGGCACGTTTCGCGTGCGCGGCGACATCATCGATGTTGTTCCTGGGGGTGAAGAAGATCGTGCCATTCGCATCGAAATGTTTGGCGATGAGGTCGATCGCATTTCTTGGATTGACAGAGTCACAGGCACTGTTGAAGAGCGCGTTGATTCAGTTGTCCTCTACCCTGCCAAGATTTTTGTTACCAGTTCTGCAGAAACGAATCGAGCCATCGTTGCTATAGAAAACGAATTGCGCGAACGACTCACAGAATTGCAAAAAGAAGACAAATACTTGGAATCTCAACGACTTGAGCAGCGCACCATGTACGACCTTGAAATGATGCGTGAAGTGGGCTATTGTTCTGGAATTGAGAACTACTCCATGCACTTGAGTGGGCGCAGTATGGGGGAACGTCCGATTTGTTTCTTGGACTATTTTCCCGAAGACTATTTAATGGTCATTGACGAGAGTCATGTTACAATCCCACAACTACGTGCGATGTACAATGGTGACCGTGTGCGCAAATCAACACTAGTTGAGCACGGATTTCGGTTGCCAAGCGCCATGGAAAATCGCCCGCAAAAATTTGAGGAATTTGAAGCTCAACCCAATCAGACCATTTTCGTGAGTGCAACGCCCAGCGACTATGAATTAGAGAAATGTGAAGGCGTTGTAGTCGAGCAAGTAATTCGTCCAACAGGCCTCCTTGACCCCGAAATTGAAGTGCGTCCAGTCGGCACTCAAGTAGACGATATGCTTGAGGAAATTCGCATTCGCAAGGACAAGAACGAAAGGGTGCTTGTTACTACGTTGACCAAGAGAATGGCCGAAGATTTGACCGACTATTTGACGAATCTGCGTATTCGCGCGGCTTACATCCACAGTGATCTCGATGCCTTAGAGCGTGTTGAAGTGTTGCGAGACTTTCGAATTGGCGAGTATGATGTTATCGTTGGAGTTAACCTACTTCGTGAAGGATTAGACATGCCCGAAGTAACACTCGTGGGGATTCTTGATGCTGACAAAGAAGGGTTTCTGAGATCGGACAAAGCACTACTGCAAACTGCTGGTCGTACCGCCCGCAATGCCAATGGAAAAGTCATTCTGTATGCAGACAAGATAACTCGTTCGATGAATGTACTTATCGATGAAACTAATCGCAGACGCAAGCTTCAGAAAGCCTACAACAAAATACATGGTATAAACCCTACCACAGTATACAAATCTGTTGAAGAAATCTTACAGTCTACCGCCGTTGCCGACGTTCAAGCTGAACGCAAGGTCAAGAAAGCAAAGCGAGAAACCGAAAAATTGCGCAAAGCAGCTGACCCAATGCTCAAGTACTTGACGGATGAGCAGCGTATAGAAATGGTACAACAGATGACAGAAGAAATGAAACAGGCAGCGCTCGAGCTCGATTTTGACAAAGCCGCAGAGCTGCGTGACGAAATCGCATACATTCGGACACTACAATCTGATACATAGCAACACTGCAAATTGGTTAGTCGCGTCAATTTTGCGTAGTTTTGTACTTGAAAAAAGGTTGAAAAACCACTCACTTAATGAAGAGAAATTACCATGGCAATCTTTATAACAGATGACTGTATTAACTGTGGGGCGTGTGAACCGGAATGCCCTAACAACGCCATTTACGAGGCTGGTGAACCGTGGATGTTGGCCGGAAAAACGTATGAAGACAGTACATCACCAGGTGGTTTTAACCGAGAGTTTTACTCTGACGAATTTTACTACATCGTTCCCGATAAATGTACTGAGTGCAAAACCTTCCACGACGAGCCACAATGCGCTGCGGTTTGCCCAGTGGACTGTTGCTTGCCAGACGAACTCAATGTAGAATCGGATGAGAAGCTCATCGAGAAAGTAGACTATCTCAATAAGATTGATACAGATCGACTTCGCAATTAAGCTGATTTTATCTCAACGCTTCACGAAACAACACCACATCATTCATGCGCCCAATTCAGGCAAAGATCGTCACTGGCGGTGGTAGGATCAAATCCGTACAACCTCAGTTTGGAACAGTAACAATTGCAACCGATCGCGGAACACAGGAATTCAACAATGCTTGGGTTATGCCGGGATTGGTGGATGCCCATTGCCATTTCCTTGGTCTTGGTCAACGTCTCAATGGATTAGACCTTCGCAACTCTTCCTCGCTTGAAGAGTGTGTTGAACGCGCTCTTAAGCACAATGGTATGGGCTCATGGCTTGTGGGTGCAGGTTGGAATGAAGAATTGTGGGGTGGCATTTCGCCAACAAAAGAAATACTTGATGCGAGCTTCCCTGACACGCCTGTGTTCTTGTCACGAATCGATGGACATGCTGCATGGGTAAACTCCAAGGCTCTTGCGTTGGCGGGCATTGGCAAGAATGCCCAGTACAAAGGAGACGGGGAAATCGTACTCGACCAACATGGGAGCCCCACCGGCCTTATCATCGACGAAGCCATGAATGTAGTACGTGCTCACATCCCACAAGAAACCGAGGAACAAAAGCTTCACCACTACAAGACAGCAGGTGAATTACTCTCTCGTTTGGGTATTACTGAAATTCACGATATGGACGTCCATCCTTCAAACTTGGATATCATTCGTCAATTGGCTGAATCCGGAACACTACCTGTCAGAGTTCAGAGCTTTATCAGTGGTGGCAATGATGAATGGAACAAGGCAGGTTTACTTCCAGCTGGAGGCGAGTTTCTGCGCGTCTATTCTATCAAACTCTATGCCGACGGCGCTCTCGGTTCTCGCGGTGCGGCATTGTTGGAACCATATGCGGATGCTCCAGACAACTCAGGTATACTTTTCGATCAGCAAAAGATGCGCGAACGAGCAACACTAGCCGTCGAACAAGGATGGAATGTTGCCATTCACGCCATTGGAGATCGTGCAGTACGAGGTGTTGTTGACCTATACGAGCACTTGAGAAAAGAACGCATTGCGGACGAGTACACATTGCTCAGATGTGAGCACTCACAAATCGTCCACCCAGACGATATCCCACGTTTCGGGCAGTTCAACATTATTCCGAGCGTGCAACCAATTCACTGCACCTCTGACGCACCTATGGCTGACAAGCGTTTGGGGAAACGAGAGTCAATTGCCTATCCATGGCGATCTCTCCGCAATACTGGTTGTTTTCTCGCGGGCGGGTCAGACTTTCCAATAGAATCTGCGGACCCGAGAACTGGCATCCACGCATTTTGTGAGCGCATTCCGTTTGGCCAGAGTGAAGCATGGCATGGAGAAGAACGCATCACTCGTGAAGAGTCACTTCTAGCTTATACGTCTTGGGCTCACGAAGCAGCAGATGTAGCGTATCGCCGCGGACAATTAAAAGAAAAATGTGATGCAGATTTCACCGTATGGGACACAAACTTGTTGGAATGTACCGCCGAAGAATTGCTAAATGCCAAAGTACTAGCAACGTACAGCGGCGGCATCTGTCGTTACAATCACAGCGATGAGCAGGCCTCGTAGAAAAACAGCATAACAATCAATCTGCTAATTAAGAGCACTTTCCTGCAGGATTCTAACAGATGTCTTTTTGGTGGGCATGAGTGTGGAGCATTCCATT
>JAUHYX010000076.1 GCA_030426285.1 bacterium | reverse complement strand
TTGAGTCTTGTTGCCCGCGCCCCAATCGCCAATGATGGCAACTCGAAGTGTAGGCGCTTTGCTTGGTACTTGAACAGCAAGCGCTGCCAACATGGAGAGAACAGTTCTACGCTTCATATTCTTTTACCCGATTCTTACTGAGTACACATATTACTGTATCTTTGCAGATGCGCAAACTATCGTACGAAGAATTGTTAGAAGAGCGGCTGACGGCCGAAGAAGCGCGAACAGCCCAAAGATTTCCCATCCATGTGGTGGTCGACAATGTCCGCAGTTTGTACAATGTCGGTTCGTTGTTTCGCACCGCAGATGCAGCCAATATTGCATGCTTGTGGCTGTGTGGCTTTACTCCAAAGCCACCGCGAAAAGAAATTTCTAAAACAGCACTCGGTGCAGATGCATCCGTACCTTGGGAGTATCGCGAATCAACTGTTGAAGCACTGATTGAACTTCGCGCAAGTGGAGTGAGTTGTATCGCAGTTGAAATTACGGATAATGCTGTTGAGGTGCGACAATTACAGAAAGAAACATTTCCAATTGCACTCGTTGTCGGCAACGAAGTTCACGGGGTTTCCGAAGAAGCCTTGGACGTCTGCGACGCATCAGTTGCGCTGCCGATGTATGGAGTGAAACACTCACTCAATGTTGCAGTTGCAGCGGGAATAACAATGTATGAAGCCGTTAGTCGTTGGACGAACCTTCAAGAGTGAATTAAACAAGTGGTAGGTTAGCAGGTATAGGCATGAAAGGACTCAAAATTGCAATTCCGTCTCACAATCATTTTGCACCGCTGTATGCGAACATCAAAGATGTGTGTGACAAGCACGGGTTTGAAGTGATCGTAACCACAGAAGAGCAATGCGGATCACTGCTCCTGCGCAATTTAGTAGACATCGCCTTGCTTTCACCGTTAGGATATGGAAAAGCCGTTGCCGCGGTTGATTACCGAATCATACCTGCACATGCAATTGCATTGGAAGGATATACCAAGTTTTGTTCAGTGTACTTTCAAGCAGGCCTCAAAAGCATCGACACGATTGCATCACCAGAAGCCAATACATGGCTTATGCAATTTGCAACCCTCATTATGGCAGAAAAGTTTGAAGCTACAATGGAGCTTGCAGACGATAATCGTTCTATTCAAGATTTGCTCAAAGACTATGAAGCTGTGGTGGATTGGGGCAACAATGCCGATATCCCTGGCTCACTTGATCTAGGTGATGAATGGACTGAAGAAACACAAGAATGTTTGCCAGTTGCGTTTTGGGTGAGTCGTCCAGATATGCTCGAAGAGGAGATCACGGGTATTGTGAAGTCGTTTGCTGCGGATGATTTACCAGATTCTGAAGACATTATCGAGCCAGATTCCGACTTATCTGCTGAACGAGAAGGAAAAATTCACTGGATGTGGAATGAGAAAATAGAACACGGCCTGCGCCTTGTTCTATCATTGCTGTACATGACGAGAAGTATTGACGCCGTTCCTGACGTGAAGGTGTTTGGACGCGAGGAGCACTAGGCTCCCCGCTTGTCAAAACACCAGTTTAGTCTTCTAGATTAGTCCCCAAATGAAATTCCGAGTTCTCTGGCTGTGAGCATTGTATCACAGTCGAGCGGTACACTTTTCATCCTGCTCGTTGCCTCTGACAACGGTACATGTTGAACAGTAGGGGGATCGAGTGCAACCATGACACCACTGACACCTTCTTTTAGTGCCCGAACGGCTGCAGCGCCAAAACGCAAGGACAAGAGTCTGTCAAACGACGTAGGAGAACCACCACGCAGTAGGTGTCCCAACACAACGTGTCGACTCTCTTTTCCGGTTATCTCTGCAAGCTGCGTTGACACTATTTTTCCAATACCACCCAGTTGCGGTGAGCGTCCAGGACCGCGGTTTTCCTCAACAACATCTCCTCCGGCGGGAAATGCTCCTTCGGCTACAACCACAAGTGTGTACTTGCGTCCTGCCGTTTCACGTCGAAAAATTTTGTTGGCTACTTTGTTGATATCATAAGGAATCTCGGGAATCAAAATGGCGTCTGCTGCACCAGCAATGCCAGCATGCAGGGCGATCCACCCAGCATAGCGTCCCATCACTTCCGTTACCATAATTCGCTGATGTGCTTCTGCGGTAGAGTGCAATCTGTCCAATGACTCCGTAGCAAAGCTCACAGCAGAATCAAAACCAAATGTCACGGTTGTTCCTTCCAGATCGTTGTCTATAGTTTTTGGAACTCCAACAACCTTAAGTCCTTTTTCAGCTAGTGCATTGGCAATTCCCAGCGAACCGTCGCCGCCGATGGCAATGAGTGCGTCGATGCCTTCGCGCTCAAACGCGCGAATCAAATCGTCAGATCGATCTACAGTATCCCATGAACCATCAGCTTTTTGCACTGGATATTCCAGCGGATTGCCTTTGTTTGTTGTACCTAGAATTGTGCCACCTAAGTGAGTAATCCCACGCACGGTTGACTTGTGCAGAGGCATGAGCCCGCCGTTTGGGTAATCATTGGGAGCCAACAATCCATTGTAGCCCTCTCTAATTCCTACGACTTCCCAGCCGAGATTGCTTGCAGACAAGACTATAGCTCGGATAACAGCATTGAGTCCTGGTGCGTCACCACCACCTGTATTTATTGCAATTCGTTTCATATATGTTCCCTTCATTCAATAGAATCTCAAATATGAAGAAAAGTTGTTAGAATAACAGAGTGTTACAGGATTATCAAAACTCTCGGTATCTTTGTATATGAAAAATGAATGGGTGTTAGGAATTTTCGCTGTCGTCAATGTTTTGGGCTATTTGGCGATTGAATACATTGTTAATCAATATCCAGACGAACGTCAAGTATTCGTCATGGTGCCGGGATTGTTGGCCATGGTGTCACTCGACATTGTCGCGTTGGCCACACTCGCGTTTCGCAAGCGCGATTGGTTTGCAGAAAACAAGGGAACCGTGATTATGATGCTCGTGTTTCTCGCATTGATTTGCGCGCTGTTGCTCGTGATGCAGTTTTCTCTTGTGAACAACCCACCGGCTTGAGTGGGGGACTTGACAAACTCCTTTTCTTGCTGTACATTTTAGCTCAAACAATAATCGGAGGTACGTCATGCCTATCGAAACGGTAAACAATGCAACGGGTGCTCGCCCAGTAGACCGGTCTGAACAAACGACAACTGACGGTGAGCAACGCGTACAAGAACAAGCTCAACGCCAGCAAGTTGAACAACAACAAGAAACCGAACGCGAAGAAGAGCGCACCGCACAAACAGAATCTGAACGCGCCGCAGAGGCGGAAGCAGAAGCGCGGAGGCAGATTGAGAATGGGGAAAATTTAGACGTCAGCGTGTGAAACTGACCAAAAAGCAAGCGCGCAATATTGTGCTAACAGCAACAGGATTAATGTCGCGGTCTCGCGCTACACCTGCTGCAACAATGCGGGTTTTGCAGTCGTTATCTGCAATTCAGCTCGACCCACTTGATCCATTTTTGACAAATGCAGAGCTTGCTGTGGCAGCCCGATTGTTTGGGTACAAGAAAGGAATGTTGTTCGACCCTGTCAACAACGGTCATTATTTTGAGCAGTGGTTCAAAGAACGCTGCCTTTTGCCTGCTGAAAGCTTCTCACATTACACCAAGCTTGAGTTTAAGCCCGGATGGTGGAAGTCAGTCTCTTACCTTCAGTCTGTCAGCGAAGAAACCGTCGACCGAGTACTCCAAACAATCATCGATGCCGGCCCGCTCACGCGCAAAGAGCTCGACATTTTTGGCAATGTAGTGCCGCATGACTGGAGTGGGTGGACAGGGACTTCAAAAGCCATAGGCGTTGCGTTGGAGGTGTTGTGGACAGATTGTCGCATCACGGTCGTAGGGCGAAATGAAAAAGGCAAACGGTTGTATGATATTCCAGAACGTCATTTTGATGTTCAAGCAGATGACTCGCCGTATGCTCACTGGGCCATTGAACAGCGCATACAAGCTTGCGGCCTCATCAGTACCAATGCCGGACCAATTTGGCGTACGCTGCGCAAAGAACGCACGTCGGGAGTTGTAGACGAATTGGTCGCCCAAAAACGAATACTCAAAGTTCAAATTGAAGACACACCGGGAACATTTCTCACAACTCAAGAGATACTCGACGCAGAACCGCAGAAACCAGACTCACACATGCGAGTGTTGGGCCCACTCGACAATGCCTTGTGGGACCGGAAACTGTTGGCTCGAGTCTTTGACTTCGACTATGTTTGGGAAGTGTATAAGCCCGCATCCAAACGCTTGTGGGGATGGTACGTAGTGCCTTTGTTGTACAAAGGAGCTTTTGTTGGGCGCGTGGAAATGCAGAAAACCAAGCAGGGACTGACGGTGAAGAACTTGTGGCGGGAAAAGAAACCCTTCCCAGAAAAGGCGTGGGAAAGGTGTTTTCAGCGCATTGAAAAGTCCATACTATAGTACAAGGTGTATAACTCCTCTTCAATTGAATGTAATTTTTTGTAATATTCGCTGTTGGTGGACGCGTCTATGTGCCCGCTTCACGATTCCTGACAAAGGTTTTCACAACAAACAATTGCGGGTTCCGCATGCTCGAAGAATCAGAAAACATACTCAGAGCTGTGCGCGACGGCGAGGTTGACTTGCCGGTGCTTTCGCGTGTAGCGCAAGAGATTATGTTAATGGCCAACGCAGAAGAAGTAGACTTGGCTAAACTTTCCAAAATCATTCATGAAGATCCTACCCTCGCTGGGCACGTGTTGCGCATTGCAAACTCAGCCGCATTTGCAGCTGCTGTGAAAATTGTATCGCTGCAACAGGCCGTTATGCGCCTCGGCATGAATTTGTTGTGGGAGATAGCTGTATCGATAAATGTCAGCACAGACAGCATACCGAACAAAACGCTCATGAATATAATGCTTGAATATCGCAGGCAATCGTTAGTGGCAGCATTGTTTGGGAAAGAACTTGCTCGGCAGAAACGGCGCAATGTGGAATTGCAGTTTCTGTGTGGCATGTTGCAGTCAGTTGGCGTACCAGTGATTCTCAAGCAAATTGCAGAACGTTATCCCGGAACAGAAGATGAGCTGGCGCGTACAATCGTGCGGGACATCAATCGCCAGGTGAGTACGGTGGTGTTGGAATCATGGGGGCTGCCGGTACAAATTGTGCATGCTTGCATGTATTGTGACGCACCCGCCACAGCAGAAGAATCTGAAGATGTTGCACACCTCACCCACATTGCCTTGAAACTCGCAGAGTGGATCAAAGACGAAGAGCTAGAAGACATTGTACGAGCCAATGCATCGTTCCAGCATCTGAGTTTTTACCCAGATGAAATAACAGCAGTTATGAGTAAAAAAGAACGAGTAATGACAAATGTTGGAGCGATGTTGACATGATTCCACTCTCCTACGACGTTATCGTGATTGGTAGTGGCCCGGGTGGTCAAAAAGCAGCCATACAAGCCGCAAAAACAGGAAAGTCTGTTGCAATGATTGAGCGTGAAAGGCGCATAGGCGGCAACTGTGTGTATCAAGGCACAATTCCCAGCAAAACTCTGCGAGAAGCTGCTTTGACGGTTGTAAAACTGCAGCGCAGCGCCAAAGTGTTTGACTTTAGTTTACCACAGGATATTGCAATCAATCAGTTGATGATGCGCTTGGAAAATGTTCTCGAAGCGCATTCGGGCTTTTTAGAGAAGCAGATACAGCGCAACGACATTACCATGCTGCAAGGGCGTGGCCGTTTGGCATCGCAACATTCAGTAGAAATTGAGTCTATTGATGGATCTTTGTTGACATTGCAGGCCGATATCATTGTCTTGGCAACCGGATCACGACCTCGAACTCCAACGGATATGGACGTAGATCACGAGCATATTTTTGATAGCGACTCAATTTTGCACATGCACTATTTGCCGGAAAGCATGGCCGTGTTAGGTGCAGGAGTAATTGCCTGTGAATACGCATCAGTGTTTCAACAACTCGGTGTGAAAACAACAATTGTTGACAAGTCACCGCGACCACTTAGTTTTCTTGATCCGGAGATTACCGACCGCTTCGTAAATAACTTTGAGCAAGCCGGTGGCATGTTTGTCGGCGACAAAAAAGTAACGAATTGCGAATTCAATGGTTTGTCAGGTGTCAGGACCACACTGTCTGATGGCTCGACCATTGAAACAGAAAAAGTCTTGTTTGCGCTCGGTCGTTCTGCCAATGTTGAAGGTTTAGGGCTCGAAGCAGTTGGCGTTGACCTCGGACCACGTGGTCACATTGCGGTGAATGAGAACTATCAAACGAGTGTTCCAAATATCTATGCAGTTGGTGATGTGATTGGTTGGCCATCCTTAGCTTCATGCTCAATGGAACAAGGGCGCAGAGCTATGTGCCACGCTTTTGGAGTTGATGTTGGGCACAAATTTTCGGTTGTGCCAATAGGAATTTACGCCGTGCCAGAATTGGCATCTGTGGGAGTTTCGATGGCAGAAGCAGTGCAACAATACGAGCGTCCAGTAGTTGGCCAAGCGAAGTTTAGTGAGATTGCACGCGGTCAAATAATTGGAGATACAAATGGCATGTTGCGACTCATTGTAGACGCACAAACCGAGGCAGTGATTGGAACACAGGTGGTCGGAGAAGGAGCAACAGAACTTGTTCACCTGGGTCAAATGGCTTTGTTGAATCGTGACAAATACACTATCTTCCTCGACAACGTCTTCAACTTCCCCACACTTGGGGAAGCGTATCGAATTGCAGCGCTGGATATATTTAATCAGTTAAGTGGTTCTTCAGAATAGCGACAATCAGTGAAAATCTTTGTGATCATAGCGCTTTGTGTTGTGCCAATTGCTTCTTGCACTTGGTCGGATGCCAATACAGTGGGTGGAGGTGAGCAAGACAGTGTTCAAACCCTGCCTGCCGAAGGGCGAATTGAGCTCAGCGATGCACAGTGGCAACAAAGGCTCACGCCCGAACAATACCGAATCACTCGCGAGAAAGGCACCGAACGACCATTTACTGGTGAATACAACAAATTTTATGAACATGGAACGTATGTGTGCGTGTGCTGCGAACATCCGCTTTTTTCGAGTGAAGATAAATTCGACTCAGGAACGGGCTGGCCAAGTTATACTAGACCTATAACAAACGGCGCCGTAGAAGAAGAGCCCGATTACGATTTGGGTGTTGTGCGAACAGAAGTTTTGTGTTTTAGATGTGATGCTCATTTGGGGCATGTATTCGACGATGGGCCCGCCCCAACGGGCAAGCGTTATTGCATCAATAGCATTGCATTAAAATTTATTCCCGACTAATTCTTCTGTATACCAATGTCGGGGGAGCGATGAATGTGGGCATACCGTTCACAAGCGTTGCTGAATAAAGCACGTTATCGTGCTTTTGCTGTTTATGACAAGCTATACAACATGTATTATATAACCGTAGAGGATCCACATGAATCCATTGTTGGACGTGTTTGAAACAACGGACAATGCCGTGCCATTTGACCGCATAAAACCGGAACATTTTGTGCCTGCCTTGGAACAACAAATTGAAGATGCGAATGCCGGAATCGAAGCACTTCTCGGCACTTCAGATGAGCCAAACTTTGAAAATACGATAGCCGAAATGGAAGAGGTGATGGACCCTATTGGTCGCACCGCATCAATCTTTTTTGGCCTGAGTGGTGCCGAAACTTCAGATGAGTTACAGGCGGTAGCACCGAAAATCAGTGGGCTGCTCAGTGATTTCTACAATGCCGTTCACTTGAACAAAGATCTTGCAGAACGCGTGTTTAGCGTCTATGAGAACCGCAAAAATTGGCAACTATCGCGCGAGCAAGTTCGCTTGCTTGAGTTGTCGTTTAAGGAATTCAAACGCAGCGGCGCGTTGCTAGATGAAGACGTAAAAGAGCAACTGCGCAACATCGACAGAGAGCTTTCTAACTTGACGCTGAGCTTTGGTGATAATGTTCTTGCAGAGACCAACGAGTGGGAACTACACATTACAGACGAAGACCAGCTGAAAGGACTTCCGGAACTGGCTAAGCAAGCAGCTGCAGAAGAAGCCAAACAGCGCGGCAAAGACGGCTGGGTTTTCACACTACAAATGCCGAGTTTTTTGCCACTGTTGAAGTATGCAGACAATCGCGATGTGAGAAAAACAGTTGGAACTGCACATGCAATGCTCGGCAGTGGAGACAACAAATACAACAACGAAGAGAATGTGCTCAAAATTGCGACCTTGCGTCACAAACGCGCACAGCTTTTGGGATACGAGAATCACGCACAATACACTCTCGAGAATCGCATGGCCGGAAGCTCGGAGCGCGTGCAAGAGTTTTTAGAGGAACTGCACAAAGAAGCGAGACCTGCAGCAGAAGCCGATGTTGAGAAGATGGCAAAACTACTAGAAGCAGACACTGGTGAAACGCAGCTTGAGCGTTGGGATGTAGCGTATTACGGCGAGAAGATTCGCAAAAATGAATTTGATGTTGATGAAAACGAATTGCGCAGATTTTTCCCAATGCAGGATTCTATCGAAGGAATGTTTGCGGTTGGTAATAAACTGTACGGATTGGTGTTCAACAAAATAGACAGCGTCCCTAAGTATCACGAAGAAGTTGAAGTGTACGAAGTGCATGACGAACGACGCAACAAGTACATCGGCTTGTTGTACTTGGACTTATTCCCACGCAAAGGGAAACGCGCCGGTGCATGGTGCGGAAGTTTCAGAAAACAGTATCGCAGTGAAGGACGAGATATCCGTCCACATGTATCTATTGTGTGTAACTTCACCCGTCCGGTCGGTGACTCGCCATCGCTTCTCAATTTTAGAGAGGTCACCACGCTTTTCCATGAATTTGGGCATGCTTTGCACGCACTGCTTTCGGAGTGTACGTATCGCAGTTTGTCGGGCACAAGTGTGTACTGGGACTTTGTGGAATTACCTTCACAGATTCTAGAAAACTGGCTTTTGGAAAAAGAGTGTTTGGACCTGTTTGCAAAGGACTACGAAACAGGGGCACCTATCCCTGCCGAGTTAGTGCAAAGGGTGAAAGACGCCGCCAACACAAACGAAGGATTTGCGACTATTCGTCAGCTTATTCTCGCGACAATCGACTTGTCATGGCACACGGCAGACCCAAGTGAGTTCAAAGACGTGAACGCATTTGAAAGAAGTGCAATCGAACATCTCGATATGCTACCGTACCATGGACAGGGCAATACAAGTTGCAGCTTCTCGCATGTGTTCAAGGGTGGATACGCTGCCGGATACTACAGCTACAAGTGGGCAGAAGTACTGGATGCAGATGCATTTGAATACTTCAAGGAAAACGGCATTTTCAGCGAGAAAGTCGCTGCTGCATTCCGCGACAACATTCTGTCTAAAGGTGGATCCGAAGATCCGGAATCACTATACGTGAAGTTCCGCGGACAAAAGCCGACTATTAAACCACTGTTGAAACGCGCTGGTTTTGTGAATTAAAAGCCAAGATTAAAACGCATGCCGCCTATCGTTCTGCGCCAGGCGGCATCTTTGAGTGCGTACTCAGTTGGAATTGTTGCATACAGTTCAAGACCAAAGATAAAGTCTGAAATTGTGAGCTTCCAACCGAGTGCGCACTCTACGTTTAAAGAGGTTGATCGCACAGAATCGTCAACACCGGCTAGTGTTGTTCGCAACGTATCGGTGCCATTTGGGAAACGGATTTTATTCTTGTGAGTGGCTATGTGCGCAAACTGTTGAATTTCTCTGCCAAACGAAACACTGTACGAAGCGCCAATATGCACATAGTATACGGATGAGAATCGAAACTCATCAAATACACCGTCATTCTGAACATATGCGCCGTACACGGGAATAGTGAGTCCTGCACCAGCAGTTGCAATGTACTCACTGATATGAAACAGTGTAATTTCTTTGAAGTTGAGCATCTCACCGTCATTAGAAACAAATGCTCGCGATTTGTCTTCTGAAAACAACACATCATCTGAACACAGCAAAGCTACTTGTCCGGTAAGCATGACCGGAAACTTCGTTTGCAATGTGCCCTGCAATCCCAAGCCCCAAAGCCCTGCCTGAGGAATGTCATCCTCTGCAGAGTTCGTCCAAGCCTCCATAATCTCGTGCTCATCATCATCGGTTTCATATGGGTTATCACAAGAAAACGCCGAAGTTGTAGGTGCAAATGCACTTGAACGCAGATTTGAGGCCGACGAGTAGTACCCACCTGTTTGCAGAAACACCGTCCAAGAAGCATCGGGATACGGGATAGGGAAGTATCCAGAGGACTTATACAGCGAGAAGTCCGACTCAAAATCGAACACAAAGTCGCTCGAATCAGGAGTAAAATCAGGTGTGTCAATACTGTCTTGTGCCCAGGTTGCTTGAGGAACAAAAGAGCAAGCCAAGAGAGCACAGAGCAGGCTAAACATGTGTAGTTTTTTCATTCTCATCGCAAGTACACCACAATTTGTTGAGCAGTTCCGCTACCTGATTCCATAACAACAAAATACCAGCCTGACGCAATCACATCAGTCAATTGAAACGTAAATGTGTGGTATCCTCGATCTACAAACTCATGCTCTTGTAGAACAAGTTGATTGCCAGAAAGTGAATACACTGAAAATGTTACATCCGAGGCAATGTCAAGGCGGTATGGCAGCGATATATCTTGATGAGCTTTTGCAGGATTGGGATACGGTTTACCGAGCCACGCAAAGCGCACATATGGTAGTGGAGTTCCAGTGGATATCACAGAAACGACACTACATGTAGCAGCGGTGGAGAGCTCACCATTCACAACAATGTTATTGAGGCATACAGATGTGATTGAATCTGAGCCAGCCAGTGTTTCGCTAAACACGTGAAATTTATCTGATGTTGTTGTACCTGCAACTCTGAACGTACTATCGTTGAGACGGGAAACACCGCCATTCAAGAAACCGACGTCAAAAGGGAAGAGCAGGCTCGGGTTGTGCACAACAAGATCTGCTTCAATGAGCGTGCCAATCGGAACATCAGTTTCAACAGTTAACCTGCACGGCAAACTCAGCGTTGCAGTTGTTTCGAGAAGGTGAAATGATTGTGCATCTACACGTGTAGAACATACGAGCAACAATGCGAAGGCAAGAGCAGCGAAACACATTCTCATTGTTGAGCTCCTTTGAACACAACAAACTCTGTGCGCCTATTTTGCTTGCGGTTCTTGTCAGAATCATTGGGCACAAGAGGTTGTGACTCTCCAAGTCCTTTTGTAGCAATGCGTTGGCGTTGCACACCGCGCTGAACAAGAGCATTTGCTACACTCTCAGCGCGCTGTTGAGAAAGTAGGAGATTGTCTTCCTCCGAACCTACATCATCGGTGTGTCCGCGCACTTCCAAACGCAAACTCTCGTACTCTAGCATCGCATGCGCAATATCGTCGAGCAAATGCTCAGACTGGGGTAGGATATCTGCTTTGCCCGAAGCGAATTCGATGTTTACAAATGTGACATCACCATCGGAAACAAGGGGCGTAAACATCGACTGATCGTACTGTCCAACATCACTATTCACAACACCAGGCAATTCCGGTATTGCAACTGTAACCTTGGCAGTGTGAATTCCCGCACACTCGGGAGGCGTATATACAACGCGGTAGTAGTTTTTCAGACTGCGGTAAATATCTTTGAATACATAGGGGAATTCTTTGCTAGAGTACACGCGGTACATGCGACCACCTGAGTAGCGTGCGAGCAGTTGTAGAGGGCGTTCATCTACCGGGCCATACGCAATCGTATATATAGCGATATCGTGTTCACGAGCGAGCATCAACACGGAGTCGATACCGGCTGAAGAGCTGTTGTCTTCACCGTCACTAAAGAGTATGAGAGCTTTGCGAACTCCTTCTGGCGCCTGCAGCACTTGTTGAATGCCGCTCACAGCACCGTCGTACACTGCCGTACCATATCCATATCCTTCGAGGCCATCGACTTGGAATAAAGACTTGTACTCCGCACTGTCTTGTGTGAGGGGGACTTCTACCTTGATATCTTCGTAGAACTTAACGACCGAAACAAAGTCTTCGGGTCCAAAAATCTCGAGTGTCTCGCGAATTGCATCCTGCAACCTGCGAGCACGGCTATCGCCCATTGACGGGCTGTGATCGAGGATAAAACCAATCGCATGTGGTTCTTGAGCATCGGAGCGTATTTCTGTGACTTCATATTCTGCAATGCGTGTTGTAGTTCCACGGCAAGAATCGAGTAGTGCTTTCCAGTACGTGTGAACATCTATACTGTCTGGTAGATATGGTGGTGCAAGACCGCCCACCGATGCTCCTGTGCGATCGAGAACAGAAACCCGCATCAGTACTGAGTCGGGGTAGCCGTTGTCAGTAATACTGCGCATTTGTACCGTAATGCCGTAGTTTCGACCAATGTGCTGTTGAAGCGCATCTGCTTCTGTGGGCAATCGCGACGCCTGCTGTTGCTGTGCGCGGAGTTCGTCATTCGTAGAAGCCTGTACGCCACCAACGTTGACATTCACTCCGCTTGTACCCACGCTTACTGAACCAGCACTCTGCTGTCCGCTATTGCTCGTGAGCTCGCGAAAGTCCGTGCTTTTGAGTAGTGGTGTGCCACCGCTGAGAACGTCATTTGAACTCGCATTACGGAGCATTGTATTCCACGTCGCAGTGTCTGTGTTGTTCTGAATACTGTCTAGATCAGCGCGTTGCTGTCTGATCAGTGTGGATGCATCAGTAGTTGATGATAGGTAGAGTGGACGGTAGTTCTCGGGGGGCTTGGGAACAGTAATCTGTTCGGCAATATCTACAGCGTGATGCGGACATGCCGTCAGCAGCAGAGTTGCGGAAAGTGTGAGGATACACCTCGGGAATATATGCATATGAGCTGAAGACGTTGGATAACAATTACTTACAAACTTACTGTACACAGGCAGGAAAACAATGCCTTGTACTGTACATGTTGGCAAATGTTGCAGTGTGATTCTCACTTCGCCTCTTGTAGACACAAGATTTTTGCTTGACTTCGTTTTATATGATTCGTATAATTGCTGTATGAAAAATATAAAAATGAAGTCAGGTGAACGTCATAAACACATGCGCACTGAGATACTAGAGATGTCGGTGGCGCAGTATGCGGAACGTATGCAAGTGAAAGAGGTAACCGTATATGCTTGGGAGGCCGGCCGGGCGTACGTACCGCCAGCAGTATTGCATGTGCTTGAGACCGAGTACGGTGTGTCGAGCAGTTGGCTGCTGCACGGCACAGAGCCGTGGCAGGCTAACACCGCTGTTGGCCGTAAGCACATATCATCTTCAACAGCGAAGCCACATGTGGTGGCCTTGCATGACGACGCCCATTCCGCAGCCCGCGAACATGTAGAGCACACACTTTCTGCATTTGATCGATTATCAGCGGAGATGCGCGCGCTGTTCCAACAGGTACCAGGTCGCAGTGCTGTGCGCATTCCCATGTTGGCGCAAAGTGTGAGTGCTGGGCAGCCTTCGGCACTTGATGATGACAGCGGTACCATGATTGATCCAACGGCGTACTTAGTTGAGAATCCTAAGCAAACATACTTCATGCGTGTGACGGGCAATTCAATGCTGCATGCCGGTATAGCCGATGGCGACACGTTGATAGTGGACCGCGCCGTACAACCTCGCGAAGGGCATGTCGTGATTGCGCGTGTATACGGCGATCTCACCGTGAAGCGCTATACGCGGGGCAATGGCCGTGTGGTTCTCAAAGCCGAGCATCCGGATTTTGCGGATATCCCTGTGACAGCGGATATGGATGTTGAGATTGTGGCGGTGGTGCGCCATGTCTTAAAAAAGTTTGCGTGATAACACCGACGTGAAGAAGTGTGTGTAGCTGCTATCGAGTTGCGCGGCAGATTCACACGTGATCAAAGTATTGCATTAGGAGACTGTACATGTGTACAACATCA
>JAUHYX010000075.1 GCA_030426285.1 bacterium | reverse complement strand
TGTCGACAAACAACGGCAGTTCCAACAGCTCTTTGAATCCAAAACTGGCAAGCAACCAGGTACCATTGTGCAGCGCACAGATGCAGCAAATGTTGAAGTTGTGGAGCCGCAATCACTCGCCACCCGCCTTGATGTATTTGACCAAGAGCAGCAAGATATACTCGATTCAACCGATGCTTTGGCTCAAGACGCAATAGAGGAAATCTCTAAAGAAGACTCTGCAGCACAAGTTGCACAAGAAGGCAACCGCGACAGCACAACTGACCGCCTAGCACACCTATTTGACGCTGAAGGGCACAAGCTAAAATCAGAGCGCGACAACCCGGTTACGGCTGCCATGCCGCAATGGCTAAAGGACATGCTTATGCTGGGTTTTGCACTCTTGTTTGTGGTGGGTATTGGACTTGTGGTGGCATATGTCATGTGGCGACGCAAAAAACTCGCGCGCAGCAATGTGCCATTCGCTAACGACTTTGCCAAAGAAATGGATACGGCCTTGCGCGACCTCTCAGATGTGTACGGTAAAGACCTATCAGGAGCAGAGGCAAAGCAAGAGCCTGAGCAAGAGTCTGAAACAACAGCATCAGACGAAGACAAGAAAGAAAATGACTGGTTTGAACCAGCATCTGCAGACTCATCGGAAGTGTCCAACTCAGAAGAAGAATTCATACTGAGCTCTCTGCAAGACACGAATGGAAGCAGAGAAACCAGTATGCCGAAAACAGGAACAAACGAAGAAGACATGCGCAATCTGTCGTCGCGTTTGCGTCGCGGTGAGGGTGAGCTCGAATTCTCCATGAACATGGCTTCAAAACGCGAGCAAGAGCTCATGCGTTCACTGGCGAGCTTAGACTCCGACAGCATACCGGAATCCTCAACAGAACGACAATCGTACGCGCGTGACAAGCACACAGAATCTGGTGCTCTTGACCTCAAGAAAAAGCTCTCCGTAACTGGCAAGGCAAAGTCGACCTTCAGTAAACTCTTCGGAGATCGAGCTTAATCGGTGTTAATTTTGCTATATTTCCGTGCATGAAAAAAACTAGCCTTCTCATACTTGCTTTCATCGTCACTGCCCTTGCTCCCAAAATGGTTTCAGCGCAGTGGCAAGTAAATGTTGACCCATTGCTTCAAGGCGGTGATGTTCACGACGTTGTGGAAATCACTTGCGCCAATGTCACCATGGTGTTGGCTGGCACGAGTGAAGGCGTTTTCTTAGACCCAATCGGCTCTACAAAACCAGGCAGATGGCGGGTGTCTTCTACCGGCTTGCCAGATGCACCCGTGCATTCTCTACTGGTGCAAGACAGCATTGTGTTTGCGGCAATGTACGGCGACGGCGTGTACACAACTGTGATTTCCACGACGAATGCAGTTGCGTGTAGAGTCGAAGAATGGGTTCCAGTGAATACCGGCCTAGACAACCTGTTGGTGCACGATCTCGTGAAGCGCGACAGCATCATGTATGTTGGCACCGAAGACGGAATCTGGGCCTTCAAAACGGCAATGAGCACAACTCAAACGTTTTCAGATATTCTTGCAACGCATTCGTGGGTACGGGTTGACGACACCTGGTCGCAGCGCGTATTCACAGTAGAGCGATATCGCAATCTTCTTCTCGGCGGTACTTTTTTGGAAGGTGCTTGGGGATATAATTTGCGCTGCAACACGTCGACGCAGACATGTACTTTTTACGATGCCACTCCGCAAGCAGACTTTTTGAATACAACTGTATACGATATCGAACCGGTTGACTTTCCCGATGTCTTGCTCGAAGAAGGCACCGAAGACATCCCTTGTCAAGGCGTCGTTATTGCCGCTGGTTACGGCGACAACTTGTATTTGGCGCCAGTATTGACTGACAGTACGCAACCGGCAACACTGGACTGGTGGCAAGACATTAGCCTGACCAAGACAAATCCGAACTGGACATATAAAGTCAACACAATTCTTGCAGGGCACTTCCCTGGCGCTCCCAACAGTTTGTTTGTTGGCACTGAATATGGCGGAGTGTTTTATTCATTCGACTGCGGACAAACCTGGCAAGAGTACAACACAGGCACCAACAATGTTGGTCTTGAAGGCGCAGATGTGCGTTCACTCAGTGTCATTCGTGATACTGTACTCATTGCAGGAGCTGTTGGTGGAACATATTTCCAGGGCACAGCATTTGGGGCGTTGAGCATTCCTCAACTTGTACATGTTACGAGTGTTGAATCAATAGACTCAGACACAACAGACGTTCAACCCGAACTCATTGTCGGCACCGATGTTGGTTCTGAACGCGGCCTCGTGCGCCTTACTCTACCCGAAGAACAATGGGAAAACGTGCGTATTTCAACGTACAACTTGCTCGGCAAGCAAATCGGTGTGTTGTACGACGGCGACCTGTCTGACGAAACTCTGCAGATTGAGTTTGATGTTTCGCGTTTGCACACTGGTGTGTACATCTGTATTGCAGAAGGACCGGACTTTAAACTCGCACGCAAATTTGTGATTTCGAGGTAGTGTACTTGAAGCTTCGCGCTTACATATTCTTGTTGTGTGTTTCCCCTGCACTATTGTGTGCCCAACAATTTGGCGGCGCATATACAGAATCGTATTTGTTGCGAGACATCGGCGCTCGTGCTATTGGTATGGGCGGTGCATATTCTGCCGTTGCCAATGAACCTTCAGCCGTTATGTACAATCCCGCTGGCTTGGCATTTACCTCGCCTGACCCACAAGTGATGGCTATGGTAACACCCATGAATTTTGGTCGCAACCACAGCGTGCTCTCATACGGACAAACTGTTTCTGCTGACGTAGGAGTTGGCTTCGCAATTGCCAATTACTCTGCCGGGAGTTTTGTGGCTCGCAATGCTATGGGAGAGCCCATCGGAGATTACTCCAACAATCAATTGATGCTTCAGTCTGGAATTGCAGGCAGACGCGACAACGTTGCTGCTGGCATCAGTTTCAAGTTTCTCAACAACACATTGTCTGGTGGCTCCGGCATCCGTTCGGAAGGTTGGGCCATGGATATTGGCATGAAAGTCAATATGGAAGACATTGTCACAATCGGTGTAACTGCAAACAATTTGTTTGGCACGATGACATGGAACGACGCAGCATCAACTGCAGAAGACATACCATACTCGCTGCGTTTTGGTGTGGCATCTGAAATCGGCTTTAACTCATCATCTCGCAAAGTGCGGCGTTCAGTTATAGGCCAAGTCGTTGAAGACGTGCGCGATGCAACGCGCTATTTGCTGATCTCAACTGAAGTTGTCTTCAATGAGTTTGACACTTCGCCGCGCTGGCTCCTCGGCGCTGAACTCGTCCCGCATGAGGTAATCGGTATTCGTTTGGGCTTTCCGCTCTATGGTCGCGATATCAGCGGCAATCATTTTCTGCCATTCAATGCTTTTGGAACTGGTATTTCCCTGCGCGCGCTTGACACTGATTTGCCCTTTCAATTGCAGTTTGACTACGCAATGAGTGCCGATGAATTGCGCACAAGTGGACTCAACCATCACTTTGCCATCATTGCCGAGTTCTAGTGCTTTGTACCGAAGTCACATTTCTTGACCTCCCATCGTTCACTTTAGTTTCTTAGATTTGCACATGCACATTCTTGTTCTCAATTGGCAAGACATAGCCAACCCATTGGGCGGTGGAGCCGAAGTACACCTTCACGAAATATTCAAACGAGTAGCACAGCGCGGCCACACAGTGTCGCTGTTGTGCTGTGAGGTACCTGGTAGACCCGAACGCGAAGTCATTGATGGGATACATATTTATCGGCGTGGCTCGCGCTCACTTTTCAACTTTGTGTTGCCGGCGTTTTATCGCGAATTCACGGAAAGAAATCAGGTTGATATTGTTGTCGACGACATCAACAAAATCCCCTTTTTTACACCGTGGTTTGTGAATAAGCCGCTGCTTGCAATTGCTCATCATTTGTTTGGTTCGAGCATTTATCGAGAAACCAACATCATATCAGGCACATATGTATTCATGGCTGAGCGACTCATTCCACGCGTGTACAAGCACACACAGTTTGCAGTTGTATCTGAGAGTACATGCCAGGAACTGCAGCACATGGGACTATCAGCCGCCCATCAAGAAATTATTGGTAATTGCATCGACCCCTCTTCCCTACCGATGACAGTAGGCGTTAAAGAACAAGTGCCAGTAGTTGCCTATTTTGGCAGACTGAAAAAGTATAAATGTGTCGACCATGTTGTAGCGGCATTTGCAGCCGTGGCGCGCGAGCATCCGCAAGCGCAGTTGTGGCTACTTGGGCGCGGAGATTTCGAGCAGTCATTGAAGTCGCAAGTACAGAAACTGGGCTTAGATAACAACACCACGTTTTGGGGCTTTGTGACCGAAGAGCAAAAAGTCGATCTTTTGTCTCGAGCTTGGGTTGTTGTCAACCCGTCCCCAAAAGAAGGCTGGGGCATCACAAATATTGAAGCCAATGCATGTGGCACACCTGTGCTTTCAGCGGATTCACCGGGACTGCGCGACTCTGTGAAAAACGGACAGTCAGGGCTTCTGTATCCGCATGGAGACACCGAAGAGATGGCTGGAACACTTTCAAAACTTATTGCCGACACCTCGCTGCGTGAAACTCTTACGCAAGGAGCCGTTCAATGGGCCCAAACATTTGATTGGGAACACAGCGCAAATAAAATGGAACAACTCTGTGTGCGTGTTATTGAAGCACACGAACAACAACAAGTGACAAATACATGATATCTCTTAGCTCTGTGACCGTACAATTTGCCGGCAATGTGCTGTATTCCGGTGTTTCTTTCATGATCACCAAAAAGGACCGTATTGGTTTGACTGGTCGTAACGGTGCCGGAAAAACAACTCTCCTGAGCGTGATTAGTGGTGACCTCACACCGGAGACTGGAAGTGTCGAGTTTCAAACAGGCACCACTGTTGGTTTTTTGCGTCAAGAAGGATTCGTGGATCCCGACCGCACCGTGTATCAGGAAGCCGAACGCGCATTTGAAGGAATGCTGAAGCTGCAAGAGCGCACTGAAGAGATATCACATGAACTCGCAACTCGCACGGACTACGAATCTGAAGCATACCATGCATTGCTCGACGAATTGGCCGAAGTTGGCGACCGCATGGCTCTCATGGGCGCTGGCAGTACCGAAGCCGACATCGAAAAAGTATTGCGCGGATTGGGCTTTAAGCATCAAGACTTGCATCGACCTACCCGCGAATTTAGCGGTGGCTGGAAAATGCGCATCGTGCTCGCGCGGCTCTTGCTTGAGAGTCCATCCTGCTTACTCCTCGACGAACCGACAAACCACCTCGACATCGAGTCAATTCGTTGGCTCGAGCGCTTTTTGCAGACATATGACGGCGCTGTGATTATGGTGTCGCACGATAAAGCGTTTTTGGACAATGTGACGAATCGCACTATTGAAATTGATTCTAAGAAAATTCACGACTACAAAGCCGGGTACAGCGAGTATTTGGCGCAACGTGCAGAGCGGCGCGCCCTGCTGGAAGCATCGTACCGCAACCAACAGAAGGAAATTGAGCGCACTGAAAAGTTTATTGAGCGTTTTCGCTACAAAGCCTCCAAGGCTGTTCAAGTGCAGTCGCGCGTCAAACAACTTGAGAAGCTCGATCGAATTGAGCTCGATGTAACTGACAATTCGGCCATGGTGGTGCGATTTCAAGAACCACCTCGCAGCGGAAAAATAGTAGCCACCGCAGACGATGTCACAAAATGTTATGGCGACAACACAGTGTTTGCCAATAAGACCATACACATCGATAGGGGCAATCGCGTGGCTTTTGTTGGCAAAAATGGTGAAGGTAAATCCACGATGGCCAAGCTCTTGGTTGGCAAAGAAACAGCAACGGCTGGCGAAGTTATCAACGGAACGAATGTAGTGCTCGGGTACTATGCACAGCATCAAGCCGAAGAATTGGGAACCGATCTGTCTGTGTTGGACGTCATTGAACATTCGGCAACAGGTGATATGCGATCAAAAGTTCGCGACATTCTCGGAGCCTTTTTGTTTTCTGGAGACGATGTGTTTAAGAAAGTTCGCGTCTTGTCTGGAGGGGAAAAATCTCGTCTGGCTCTTGCCAAACTCTTGCTCGAACCAATCAATTTTTTGGTGCTCGACGAACCGACAAACCACCTAGATATGGCATCAAAAGACATCTTGAAAGCCGCGCTTCAGGAATACACAGGAACCATGATCGTGGTTTCTCACGACCGTGATTTCCTACAAGGACTTACCGATCGTGTGATAGAATTCCGAAATGGAGAGTTAATTGAATATGCCGGCGACGTCAATAGCTTCTTGGAAGCGCGCAGCATCGATGAGCTCAACGAACTTGAACTTTCTGACAAGACACGCAAAGTAAAAACACCTGAGCCAGAGACATCGGAAGCTCCACCCCTCACTTGGGAAGAGCAAAAAGAACTACAAAAAGAACAGCGCAAACACGAGAAACGCGTTGAGGAAATTGAACGCGACATTGAATCTTCCGAGCAAAAAATTTCTGCTCTACAAGCAAAAGCCAACAAAGCTGATTTTTACGATCAGCCGAACTGGAAAGAAGAGATGAAAACGCTAGAACAGCTCAAAGAACATGTAGCTTCTCTCATGTCGGAGTGGGAACAATCCACAGAGGCTTTGGCAGAAGTATCAAATAAAATGGATGCAAAATCGTAGATTCGCGGTATGCAGATCGGCAATATACAAGTAGACAAAGGCGTATTGCTCGCCCCGATGGAAGACGTCACCGACCTTCCCTTTCGCCTCGTGTGTAAGCGTTTAGGCGCAGATATCGTGTACACCGAGTTCATTTCTTCGGAAGGTCTCGTACGCGATGCCAAGCGCAGTGTGCAAAAACTAGCCGTTGAAGAAGAGGAGCGTCCGGTTGCCATTCAGATATTTGGTGGGCATGGTCAAACCATGGCGGAAGCAGCCATACGAGCAGAAGCTGCGGGACCAGATTTCATCGACATCAATTGCGGATGTTGGGTGAAAAATGTTGTCCAGCGCAACGCCGGTGCTGCATTGTTGAAAGATCCAGACGGCATGGTAGAACTTGTACAGCAAGTAGTTGATGCTGTGGATATGCCAGTAACAGTGAAAACCAGACTGGGCTGGGACAAGAACAATATCAACATTCTTGAAGTAGCCAAACGGCTAGAGCAAACTGGAATCCAGGCCCTTGCGCTGCACGCTCGCACGAGAGACATGGGACATCGCGGACAAGTGATGTGGGAGTGGATTGCAAAGGTAAAAGATGCCATCTCCATTCCTGTCATACTCAATGGTGATGTGGTATCTCCCGAAACTGCAAAGCAAGCATTTGACGAGACTGGATGTGATGCTGTGATGATTGGTAGAGCAGCAATTGCAAATCCGTTCATTTTCCGTCAAGTAAAATCGTATTTTGAGACCGGCGCATACGCCGAGCCCGACATACAAGAAAGAATTGAGATTTGCCTTGAGCACTTGCGTCACTCACTCAAGTTCAAAGGCGAGTATTACGGTATAATAGAATTTAGAAAGTATTACAGCGGTTATCTTAAAGGAATGTACAATGCAGCGAATGCGCGTCGCGATTTGGTGACATACAAAGAGTATGCGGAAATCGAAGATAGATTGTACCAATACCGCGAAGAATTACAAGACTACAGAGCTCGCAGGGAAGCCGAACAAGCTATCCATGTAGGATAATGCTCGTGTAGAACAACCGGACATTATGGCAAAGAAAACATCTGCTACAACAAAGCAGGATGACGCTTCTTCGGTAACGCCTGAAAAGAAAACTCGAAAAACTAGCACGAGTTCAAAGCGAAAGACAGCGACATCCAAAACCCCGGCTGCTAAAAAAGCTACAGCAGCCAAGACTACAACGAAGCGATCTACCGCGACTAAGAAGTCGACTTCCACCAAAACATCTACAGCTAAAACGGCGTCTAGCAGCAACACTGCTTCTAAAGCACCTGCGAAAAAGGCTGCTGCAAAGAAATCGGCAGCAAAGACTACCACTGCGAAGAAACCAGCTGCAAAGTCAACCGCTGAAAAGAAACGTGCTGCAAAGTCAACCGCAGTGAAGAAACCAGCAGCAAAGTCAACCGCAGCGAAGAAACCAGCAGTGAAGAAACCTGCAGCGAAGAAACCTGCAGCGAAGAAACCTGCAGCGAAGAAACCTGCAGCGAAGAAACCTGCAGCGAAGACAACCACTGCGAAGAAACCTGCAGCGAAGACAACAACTGCAAAGAAACCAGCAGCGAAGACAACCACTGCGAAGAAACCAGCTGCAAAGACAACCACTGCGAAGAAACCGACAGCAAAGAGACCAGCAACGAAGAAGACAACGTCGAGCAAATCTACTTCAGATCAGAGCAAGGACGCGGTCACAAATGTTGAGCAAGTAGGATCTCAGCAGCCTAGAAGGTCGGGACAAAGACCACAAAACAAGCAGCCGTCGCAAAACAAGCAACAGCCGCAAAACAAGCAGCAGCCGCAGAACAAGCAGCAGTCGCAAAACAAGCAGCAAACACAGAACAAGCAGCAAACACAGAACAAACAGCAGCCGCAAAACAAGCAACAGCAGCAGAACAAACAGCAGCCGCAAAACAAGCAACAGCAGCAGAACAAGCAGCAGACGCAAAACAAGCAGCAGACGCAAAACAAGCAGCAGTCGCAAAACAAGCAACAGTCGCAAAACAAGCAGCAGCCGCAAAACAAGCAGCAGCCGCAAAACAAGCAGCAGTCGCAAAACAAGCAGCAGTCGCAAAACAAGCAACAGTCGCAAAACAAGCAACAGTCGCAAAACAAGCAACAGTCGCAAAACAAGCAACAGTCGCAAAACAAGCAACAGCCGCAAAACAAGCAGCAGCCGCAAAACAAACAACAGCCGCAAAACAAACAACTGGCGCAAAACAAACAACTGGCGCAAAACAAACAACAGGCGCAAAACAAACCGCAAGCGCAAAACAAACCGCAAGCGCAAAGCAAACCGCAAGCGCAGAACAAACCGCAAGCGCAAAGCAAACCGCAAGCGCAGAACAAACCGCAAGCGCAAAGCAGTAGTAAAAGTCGTCCTACCCAACGAAGCAGTGACAATTCTTATACACAGAAGCGCAAACCGCTTGAACGGCCGGTCTCGGTCAAGCGCAAGTTTAAGCTGCCCCAACTGCATATCAAGCACAATGCTGCTGGTGTTGAAAACCATGACGAGAAGTTGCACAGAGAACCGCTCACTGTAACAGACCCTGAGTTGTTTGAGACACTAGAACCGTGGTTCAGACAGGCCGACAATGCATTGGCATATGACTTAGCTGTAGAAGATGGGGTCACAATAGTCATTGCTGTCAGCGGTGGTGTAGACTCACGCGTGTTGCTAGACATGATGGTGGAACTGTCGTATCACCGACAGTATAAAATCATCGTCGCCCACTTCAACCACAGATTGCGAGGCAAGCACTCAGATAAAGATGCTGAGTTTGTAGAAGAGCTTGCCAACAAGTATGGATTGGAGAGTTTCATTGGAGCTACAGATATCAAGGCTTATGCCGCAGAATGCAGACTCAGCATTGAGCAAGCTGCTCGTGAAGCTCGCTACAGATTTTTAGAAAAGATTAGCCGCAACTGCAATGCTCGGTACGTGGCCATTGCACACACAATTGATGACTCCGTTGAAACATTCTTGCTCAATCTCGTTCGTGGAAGCGGACTCACAGGTTTAAGTGGTATTCCTGCGCGCAGACTTCTCAGCAGAGACACGTCGTTGATTCGTCCACTGTTGGACCTCCGCAAAGACGATCTCGTTGAGTACGCCAAGAAAGCCAATATTGAATGGCGCGAAGATTCATCGAATGGTCTGTATTTGTACACACGCAACAAGGTGCGCGGTGACTTGTTGCCGCACTTGCGTGAAATGTATTCACCAAATATTGACACAATCCTTTTGCGCACAGCTCGCTTGATGAAAGGTGCAGATCAAACGATTTCGCAGATCACCGAGCAAGTGACACAAAACATTGTCACGGAAAAATCATATGCACGCGTCTCGCTATCTGTGGCTGGACTCATTTCGCAAACCTGGTTTTTACAAGGCGAGATCCTGCAACGCGTTATTCAGCGCAATTTTCATGTGCCACCAATTTCACTAAACGCGGTTGATCGCATTCTGGAACTCACGCACAAGCCGCCGGGTACTCGTTGCGATATCTCGAAACGACTATTTGCATTGCGAGAAGGATCCGACCTCACAATTGCTGAGAAGCTACCGGCATTTGAAATGAACAAGCGGGTTGAGCGCAATGGCAAGTACAGTTTTGGCGATGGTTATTTGCGCTTGAGCGAAGTACAAAAAGCCAATGTGAAATTCAGCCGAAGCTCAAATCTCGAGTATGTAGATGCCGATCTTTTGCCAAACAGGCTAACTCTGAGAAACTGGCAGCCGGGCGACTCATTCAAGCCTTTGGGCATGAATGGCACCATGACGATTGGAGACTTTCTGACCAACAACAAAGTCAGCCAGATCGACCGTCAATTCGTGCTCGTTCTTGCCACAGAATCTGAAATTGTGTGGGTATGTGGCATGCGGATCGACAACCGATTCCGCGTGACAGGAGGCACCAAGCGCGCTATCAAAATGGAGTTTAAGTCGGCATTTTCCAATGACTAGAGCCTCATGATAGCATCTGAAACCAGCGTACGCATCAATGGACACGAATTCACCCAACTGCTGTCGTCAACCAAGATTCGACGTATAGTACAGCGCATGGGACGCGAGATATCTGAGCACTATAAAGATGTCAAGACTCTCCATATTGTCGTCGTGCTCAGCGGTGCAGCTGTGTTTGCCATGGATCTCATTCGCGAACTCAGCGTACCCTGTCGCCTACATTTTATTCGCGCTTCGAGCTATTCTGGCACGATGAATTCCAATGGTCAGCCAGAGTTCGATATACCGGAAATGGACATGCAGGGTGAGCATGTTTTGGTGCTCGAAGATCTGATTGACACAGGTACTACAATTATTGAACTCACAAAGCGTTTAAAGACGTGGCGAGCGGCGTCGCTTCGCATTGCGGCCTTGCTGGCAAAACCCGAGGTGATGTCTACCGACGTTTCACTCGCGTTTTGTGGACTCACAATACCTCCTGTTTTCGTTGTCGGTTACGGTATGGACTTCGGGGAGATGGGGCGAGAGCTACCGCATATTTATCAGCTGCATATTGCTATGAATGAGGAGAAACAATGGGAATGAATCCCGACAATAAGAACTCTGACAACAATGGTCGAAAGCCAAACAAACCTGGCAACGACGACAATAACGTGAACCGCATGATGCGCTCTTTGCTATTGGGCATTGGTGTTATTGCCGCCATTATTTTCATGTATTCTGTTGTACAAGGTACGCAGGAAGCGGAATGGCCGGTCACATTCAATCAATACCAACAATTCCTTGAGAAGGGCCTGATTGAAGAAGCCGTTGTTGTGAAGTCACAAATGAACGACATTGAGTTTCAGGGTGTGCTAAAAGAAGAGCAAACCATCCCCTCAGCTGATGGCAAAGGCCGCGCCATACAACGCTTTACGACAAAACTTCCATATTTGGATCCAGAAATTACAGCCAAATGGGAGCAGTACGGAGTGGACATTACCATCGAGAACGGTGATTCTCCTTGGGGTGGCATTCTTATTTATTTGCTCCCACTTCTCGTGATATTCGCATTGTTCATGTTCACCATGCGACGCATGCAAGGTGGAGGTGGTCAACGCGGTTTGTTCTCTTTTGGCAAAGCTCGTGTTCACCTCATCAATGAAAATGCTCGCAAAGTAACATTCAAAGATGTAGCTGGTGCTGATGAAGCCAAATGTGAGCTCGAAGAAGTAATTGACTTCTTGAAAGAGCCAGCCAAGTTTCAGCGCTTAGGTGGCAAGATTCCACGCGGTATTCTTCTTCTAGGCCCTCCGGGAACTGGAAAAACCTTGTTGGCTCGTGCAGTTGCAGGAGAAGCAGAAGTGCCGTTTTTCTCAATATCTGGTGCGGACTTTGTTGAAATGTTTGTTGGGGTTGGTGCATCTCGTGTGCGCGACCTTTTTGAACAAGCAAAGAAGAGCGCTCCTTGTATTGTGTTTATCGATGAGATCGACGCGGTAGGACGTCAGCGCGGTGCCGGTGTTGGTGGTGGTCATGACGAACGCGAACAAACACTCAACCCATTGTTGGTAGAAATGGACGGATTTGAGCAAAACAGCGGCGTGATAGTCGTTGCCGCAACCAACCGTCCCGATGTCCTCGACCCAGCACTTCTGCGTCCAGGACGTTTCGACCGTCAGGTTGTCGTCGACCGTCCAGACGTCAAGGGCCGCCTCGGTATCTTGAAAGTGCACACCAAGCACATGCCTGTAGACAGCGACGTTGATCTAGAAATTATTGCGCGCGGTACACCTGGGTTAAGTGGTGCCGACTTGGCCAATCTTATGAATGAGTCTGCCTTGTTGGCAGCCAGACGCGACTCCCCGGTCGTGAATATGGTGGATGTTGAGAATGCACGCGACAAGATATTGATGGGTGTAGAACGCCGTAGCATGGTGATTTCTGATCAAGAAAAACGCGTCACTGCGTATCACGAAATGGGTCACGCGCTTGCCGCTATGTTGCAAGAGGAATGCGATCCTGTTCACAAGGTGACGATTATTCCGCGCGGACGTGCCCTTGGAGTCACTTCTACCCTTCCAAAAGAAGACATGCACTCATACAATCGCGAGTATTTGATTGCACGCATTGTGATGTTGTTGGCTGGTAGAGCGGCGGAGAAAATTGTGTTCAATAAGATAACGAACGGGGCTTCTAACGACATCGAACGCGCCACTGGGCTAGCCCGCAAGATGGTTTGTGAGTGGGGCATGAGCGATGAAATTGGACCATTGTTCTTGTCGGCAAACGAAGACGAAATGTTCTTGGCGCGTGAGATTCAGCACCACAAGAACGTCAGCGAAGCCACGGCTCAGAAAATCGATGAGGAAGTACGCAACATCGTGTTCGAATGTATGCAAAAGGCCGAGCAGTTGTTGACAGACAATCTCGAACTCTTGCACAAAACGTCAGAGTACCTACTCGTTAGAGAAACGATTGACTTGCAGGACATTCAAGACATTCGCGATGGCAAGGACCCGCAGCTCGACCGTGAGTTGGGATCGGCCTTCTTACCTGGATCTGCAAACACTGCACAAGTGCAATCCACGAGCGATTCGCAGCCAGTTGCCGATAAAGAAGCAGATGAAAACAGCGAAGAGAAGTCTGCTTAATACATAGCAGCAGCTGACACAAATAGATTTCAACACAGCGGAGGGCATTGCTCTCCGTTTGTGTTTTAAAGAGAAAGGAGCTAGAAGCAGCTTGGGATTATCCAACGGATGAGTCCCCGTAAACATCGATATTTGGCAAAAATTCGCGATATTGCGGAAATTGTAACATGCCCTGATACTTTTCGTGGTCGGGGCATGTTTGTTTTTTTCGTGTTACATCTCATCCATAGTTTTGTAGTGCTACTTCTCGCGAAGTGGTATTCAACAGAACAAGCTGCACCTGTACAAGACACGCTGCGAAATGTGGGTACAGGTTTTCGCGAGGTCCAACAGGACTCGAATCCGACTGCTTCTCTGTTTTTTGGTACGGTATTTGTGACCCTACCAGTGGAGTTTCTCCACAGGCAATGCAGTTTCATAAACCATGGTAACACCATGAACAAGATGACTACTGCCCTGATCGCCGCTCTATTCCTCGTAGCGGCTCTTGTGAGCACAAACGCTCAGGTACAGCAACATCAGGGTACATACATCGAGAACAAAGGCCAATGGCCACAAGAAGTGTTGTTCCACGCAGGAACTCGGGGTGGAGACCTTTGGGTTACTGAGTCGGGCATGACATATGACCTGTATTCAGTTTCCGAAGAAATTGCAGCGGAAGGCGGAGACACGCTTTCGGTTCGCGAAGGACATGTGTTTTCAACTGAGTTTGTAAACGCCTCTCT
>JAUHYX010000074.1 GCA_030426285.1 bacterium | reverse complement strand
CCTTTAACTAACAAGTAGTTGACGCCGTAGGGGGTGTCTAGGATGATGGACGGTCACCAGAACACTTATTCTATTCAATTTGGTCTGGATTAGTAACAGAGATTTGACTCGCCTCTTCTCCAAGTACCAATAGGATACTATCCATCAACTCTCGATCACCTTCCACAGCATCAACCTCCGTTTGTCGAGCTGCTTCTATAGCATAGATCTCGGGTTCTGTGTATTGACAAGGACTGCATACGGCTCCTAGATATAGTAGAACAACTATGAGACTGTGCATAGGACTTTCCTCTGTTTACTATGAATCAACAGGCGACAATCTACGCTAGCAGCTACTTGGCAAAAGGGTCACTTTTAAACAAAATGACGAAGTGGATGCAATGAAGACAATTAGACCATTAATTAAATTGGTTCACAACACAGACAAGTTTGATATTGCTGGTGCTGTGATGGAACAACGCGGCGGCTTTTTAATGCGTAGGTTTTACGAAGGCGTTGCGAACGATATTTACACAACCGATTCAGATGCAAAAGACGACTTATATAGAGGCGAGAGGAATCGAACCGGCTATGCGCATCTTAAGCAGCGGACTCTGAGAACTCTCTCAGGGGTGTTCTTATTTCTATTGGACAAGGACGAAAGCCCAGAATCTAGCTACCTTGCCGCGCACTCCTTTTGCAAAAAACAAATCACGGCCGTCGAATTTATGATAACGAAAGGCCAAAGCAAGGTGTCTGAAAACCTTCTTCAAAAGGTTTACGAGGTGAGTAAGAAGTTTCAAATCACCGATGTCCATTCTAAAGCTTGCTATTTACTACACTCTGTTGCAACCTTAAAAGGAGAAAGTACGAAGTTGCAACGCTATAGAGAGGAAATGTTGTATGCTGATAAGCTCCATGTGGCTGAAAAGCACCTCAGAATGCAAGTCAGGGAACTATTTGCAACGTCGGCAATCAAATTGGGTTCTAAACTCGGTGAAGATGCTCTAGATTCGCACCTCGTTGCCGCGGACGCTTCAGTCGAAGGCCTACAGTCAATGGAACTGTCTGCTGACTTGTTTAGAATCAAGAACTATGTCCACCAATCATTGGGCCAGTACGAAAATGCACTGGAAGCGTGCGAGCGTTACGAGTCTGAGTTGTTCGCAGCCCCACACCTTTCTACTACAGGTAAAGAAGCTGATGTGTGCATACATAAGGCTCATAATTTATTCCATCTGAGGAGGTACGAGCTAGGTGCAGACACTGCTCAACGAGCCGTACATTTACTAACAGAAGGTAGCGACAATTGGTTTGCGGCGATGGAATCTCTATTGCTAAATCTTTCTAGCGCAGGTGAGATATCAGAGGCAAGGGAGGTTGTTGACCATGCCCTCCAAACTCATAAAGAAGTTGGCGGAAAGCCTAGTCTTGTTGAACGATGGTTTCTTTTCGATGCGCTTTTCGAGGTGTACGAATGTTTGAAGGAAGGGACGGTTGCGAAAGTTGATCTCCCTAAACTGAAGTTGGTTTCAAAAGACCACAACGGCCTAAAGGTGATTGCGCTGGTTGTAGAGCTCTTAGGAGGACTATCAAGCGACTCGCTTGATGGAATACTCGACAAAGCTAATTCAATCAAGATTTTTGTAAGGCGCTATTTGGATAAGAGAGATCCAAGAGGAACAGCGTTCCTTAAGTGTTTGGGGATTATGATCAACCAGAATTTTGACTACACAAGAACTAGCATTCTCGCTGAGAAGCATGTAAAGAGGATGGAGTCACCTAAGAGTTTCGAAATAGAGCAAATTGAAGTGGTGCCGTACCTTGCACTTTGGGATGCCGTCTTACATCGCCTGAAGCAAATCGAAGACCGAGGAGAGATTGTCGTTCCAAGAAGGCATAACGCTTAAGAAATTAAAAAGTGAATAATCTGACTTTTCCTGTTGTGAAGGAAGTAAAAATGAAAAAGGAAGAAGATATCTCACACTACATATTGGGAGCAGAGGAAAATGATGGATGAGAATTTCCCTAACACTGTATCGCAAATAGGGTCTACGCTTTACTTCAAAGATTCCAGACCATACTGGTATGCGAAGCTACTTTTGTCCAATGGGATCTTTAAAGATTCAGAAGGCCTCATCGCTTTTAAGGTGGCATCTAGGTTCCTCAGTCGTTTGCCACAACACGTAATGGAGCGTAAGCTGTGTAAACTACAAACAGATGAACGGGGCTATGTTATAGAAACTTTAGCGGAGTTTGACATCTCGCAAGATGTTTGTGTAGATCTCGCTGCAATGCTCTCGGATGGAGTACTGCTTTGCGAGTTTCTAGAATCGATCGAACAAAGTAAAACGAGTAAATGAGTAATAATTTTGCACATGTTTTGCACATATGTCAATTAGTTGTCCTGTTTGAGTGAGTTGAACTAGCCTTGTTCGCGCAGAGTAAAGAAGGTTAAAAGCCCCTGAAGGGCTTGTATACACTAGTTAAAGGACAGACTCACCAGCTCTTTCTCTTGTTATTGGGGTGCAGTAAGACGACGAAACGCAAGAGGTAACTACGTATGAAAACACCTGGTATCCGAGTATCAAGGGAGATGAAAAGTTTGATCCGTTTAATGTTGAGTATGAAATCAAGGGACCCGACCTCGGCACGATACCCGAAGGAGAACGACGACCGCAAGATTCAACCAATGAGAGTGTAAGTGGAGACTCAATTTGTGCCTTGTTGGTTGTAGGCAAGGAGAGTCGTGAGCAGTTTCAGGAAGGACTTGAGTGGGACGCAGAAGCGTTCAAGTGGGGGCTTACGAAAAACCCCAAAGGACCGAGGTTGCCTGAGTCAAGTGTTGTGACGCTGAATCAACCGCACCCAGACACATTGTGTGATTTGATGGCCTCGATGCAGGGCAAATACAAAAAAATCTACTTTTACTATACCGGCCACGGTGACACAACCTTGAATGAGGAAGGAGAGGTGTCGATAGGATGGATGTGTATTGACTCATTGTGGATGTCGTACCGCCGCTTGATGTCGTGTTTGTACGACATAGGTGCAAAAGACATTTGTATTAGTATTGATGCGTGTTTCGCAGGATCCATCGAGTGTTTCGTGAAGAATGATGATCGCTACAAGAATCACAACATTGAAATCATCGCGAGCTCCTCAAAAACGAAAACATCGTTCTTCGGATATGTTGTTGAGGAAAATGGTGATACTGCACGGTATTCAACATTCTCGCGCAACTTTGCGTTTTGCAGTGTCGACCCCGCTGCAGATGCAGACGACGACGGCAGCATTACGCGGTGTGAAGCATTTGACTGGGTGAAAACGCGCGGTGATGACGACCAGTGGGGACGGAGTCTCGACTCAATGACCATGTATAAGAAGGTGACATTTGCTGCCGAAGAGGTAGAAACGGCATCAACCGAACACGTTAGCTTGGAAGGAACAGACATTGAGTTTGAGGTGGAAGACACGTATTCAGCCACGATGACTATCGAAATTGAAGCACAGTATGATTGGGTTGACACTGAAGAAGAAGTTGGTGACAGCGTGTTCAGTGTCTCCACAAACCGAATGTGGCGCATGAGTATAACGCCGAATGAATGGGACGCAGACATGACGGTACATCTCAATGGAAACGCGGACAATGTTCCTACTGATGCCGGCGTGATGGGAGTCACACACAGAACTGACGAGAGCGAAGAGTGGGTGCCGATGTATCCGAGTATTTATAACTCCGACGCTGGTACAGTCACTGTCACTGAGCCCAGAACAGGCGACTATCAGATGCGTATCGGAGATGTCATTGAACGTCTACCAACCAGTGTAGAAGAAAGCGTTGAGCAAGTGCAAGCCTTTCCAAACCCCGTTCAGTCAGTATTGCACATACCATTCGAAATAGAGTCAAGTGGCGAGTACACTGTGAGAATCGTGAGTGCAAGCGGGAACACTGTCAGCAAAGACGAACACATCGCCTTGCATGCTGGTAACAATACGCTCAGCATAGATGTTGCTGCGTATTCCGCGGGCGTGTACTTCGTTGAATTCTCGCATCGTGGTCACACTATCACTACAAAATTTGTAAAGCATTGAGTTATATTGAGAGCGGCTGGTTGAAGGACTAGTCGCTCTCTCTTTTTGAACAGCGGTGTATGTTGAGGTAGCAATGGCTGATGTAGATAAACACATTGAAACGCAAATCAAGAATATTGAAGCGCAAACGGGCAAGAGTTTGCAAGAGTTGATAGACATTGTTGAAAACAGTGGAATCACTAAACACATGGCGATGGTGAAGATGCTCAAAGAGACATTCAGTTTAGGACATGGCCATGCAAATGCGGTGGTGCATTTTTACAAGAAGTCCAAGGAAGATGGGGAGTCGCAACCTGACAACCCATTGGACAAGATTTATGTTGATAAGAAGGCGCATCTACGGCCAATACATGAGGCCTTGCTACCATTTCTCGAATCCCTCGGCGAGCACGAAGTTGCTCCCAAAATGAAGAACATCAGTTACCGCCGCAAAAAACAGTTCTGCTTAGTGGGCCCAGCAACCAACTCGAGAGTTGAGGTCGGACTCAATGTAAAAGACTTGGAGCCTGACGAACGCCTCATTCCACAAGGCTCAGGCAAAATGTGCAACTATGTAGTTAAGCTCACCGACGCCAGCCAAGTAGATGATACACTCAAAGGGTGGATTCAGCAGGCGTTTGATGCGGCTGGGTGAAAGGCCCGCTAACGTTGTGGCGCATTCGGGACAACACACTTTCTGCCGAATTCAAACAATCCGCGATTAAAGAATGGTTCGCGGCGCGGGGGAATTGAGTTTGTTGAGGTTGGAGAGAAACTGAATATCAGCTCTTCTGCGACTGCGTATTCAAATTCACTGGCTGTGATGTTTGCATACATCTGTTTGTACTCAGGATTTCCAGACAGATATGCGTACCAGTATTCAAGAACGTCGCGTACGTACTGAGATTGAATCTTTCCTGTGAGATATGTGTATGCACTCTCTACTTGTGATGAGTACTCCGTTGCAGAGCATACTTGGTAAAATGCAGATTCAATAGAGTCGAGAAGGTGTAAGTGCACTGGCTTGAGGTACATAGCGAGTCGAAGCGCTGCAAGCTCATTGGTAGCACTGTCTTGAAACACGAGTTCTACTAGTCGATTTATCCGTGGAATGTCATCTTCGTCGAGTTGCAAAACATGTGAGACATACGACAATACAACTTCGGGATGATTGTTACTCAGCGTTAGGGCTCGTTCAAAATCTGTGAAATCTCCGAATACATGTTCGGTATGTTGCTTTGCCATCAATAATGCAGCTAGCCAATTTGTAGAGTCTTTTACAAAAGCGGTAGATGCGCTGTTAATACTTTGCCACTTTGAGCCTATAAGTCGATACCCCAAAGCTCGCAATAGAGAAGTGTGTGTGCTTTCATTGATTGGGTCATTTCCCATATTGTAGGTTTCTAAAACACTGAGTTCAGACCCTGGCCCTCCGCAACGAATTCTAAACCGCTTGGCTACAAACCGCGCAGTGTCTCCACGAAACAGCGCACTGTGAAGCTTTGATGAAGCAGTAGCAATATCACCTTTCTCGAGTGCCTCTAAACTCTCTTTGTAGAGTATGGTTGAGTCTCGATGCGACTCATCAACTACTTGCGCTTCGAGTGGCAGAAAGACTGAGAATAGGAGTAGAGGGATGCACAGCAGGGATTTCATATCATTGTTTCCATTTGATATTGCACCCAATGCTCGGGGTCTGATCTTCTGAGATTGGTGTGCCTGCAATCAAATTGTCTAGTGCAGCGCGAATATCTGCTCCAGTGATTGGGTGGTCGTTGCCTGGACGGCTGGAGTCGAACTGACCGCGGTACACGCAGAGATCATTGCTGTCAAACACAAAAAAATCTGGCGTGCAAACGGCATTGTATGCTTGTGCTGTTTCTTGCGTGATGTCATATAAGTAGTTGAACGGATAGTCGAAATTTGTGGCGTCATCTGCAATCTCTTCTGGGCCATCGTCCGGGTGCTTTTCCGCATCATTTGCGCTAATCGCCACAACACCAATGCCCTTGGCAATGTATTCTGCCGCGAATTCAGAGAGCGTTTCTTTTAGGCGAATCACATATGGACAGTGATTGCAGATAAACATGACCACGGTTCCGTGTTGGCCGCGAACATCATCTAGTGTGACCCAATTTCCTGTGAGAGGCTCTAGTAATTCAAATTCTGGTGCTTTTGTGCCCAAAGGCATCATTGCAGATGGAGTGGCTGCCATAAAATTCTCAGATCCTTGTTCTATTGATGTTGTAGTTTTGTGTATGACTCAACAAGAAGACGAAAGAATTCGCAAACTGTTTGAACGCCGGCGCTTTGGTATTCATCCAGGGCTGGCGAATACGCGTGCTCTACTCAGGGCAGTCGGAGATCCACACCTTCAAGTCAAGGCTATTCACGTAGCGGGCACCAATGGCAAGGGAGGATTGTGCCATGTACTCTACTCAACATTGTTGCAGCAGGGAGTATCAGTTGGATTGTTCACGTCTCCGCATATAGTCGATTTTCGCGAGCGGTTTCGCGTTGATGGACGGATGATATCTCCGGAGGAACTCGACAACATTCTCGACCAAGTGTTGCCGCCAGCAGAGGAAATTGGCTGTACGTTCTTTGAGATTAGTACAGTTATTGCCTTTGTGTTTTTTGCTCAGCAAAACGTGTCACACTCGATTCTAGAAACAGGCATGGGAGGGCGGCTCGATTCTACAAATGTTTGCGTTCCTGTGGTAACTGCAATCACAGGCATCGGGCTAGACCACACAGATTTTCTAGGAGATACGCTCGCAAAAGTAGCGGCAGAAAAGGCCGGAATCATGAAATCGAAGGTGCCGGTGGTCATAGGGCAGCTACCCGCAGAGGCAGCGGATGTGATAGCTGAGCACGCCCGAGAGTTGGATGTCGAGGTGTTGACACGTGAACAATCTGGATACTCATTTTGTGCTGTAAAAAGGGAGTTGAGCGGTAGCACTCAATATGAAGCGACAGCATACGGTGATGCTCAAACAGCCGTGCTTCCTCTGCCGGGAAGCCATTGGCCACACTTATTGACCATGACATGTGATATTGTAGAGAAACTGCACGTGTGCTCTTCTGAGGAATCGGTTGTCGCGTCAGTCTTGGCAGGAGCACAGCGATGTATTGCTGATGGCTATATGGGGCGTATGCAGCTCATGTATAAAGAACCACTCGTGATGCTTGACATCGCTCACAATGAACAGAGTTTGGTCAATCTTGTTGAAACAATTGCACAGTGCGGGTGGGATGTCCCCAACACACAGTGTGTTTTTGGCGTCATGGCAGACAAGGATCTAGCAAATGTACTACCTCAGCTGAGCCAATTTCATACCGTTTTTTCATGCGCACCACCTCTTGATCGAGCATTGGATTCAGACATTCTCGTTGGCAAGTTTCCTGCTGGAAAAGCGATCAATGCGCAAACGGTCTCAAATGCTATCAAACTCGCCATGCAATCCGGTCGAAAAACCGTAATTTGCGGTTCGTTCTTTGTTGCCGAGCAGGCATTTCACTTTTTTCACAAGCATTATCCTGGAAAGAACCATGATCACTCCTGACACGCATCACGTGAAAACAGCACTACTCAGTGTTTCCGATAAAACTGGCATTGTCGACTTCGCGCGCGGTCTCGCAGAACGCGGAATCCGAATCCTCTCTACCGGAGGAACCGCCAAAGCCATAGCAGATGCGGGCATCGAGGTAACAGTTGTAGCAGATGTGACAGGGTTCCCAGAGGTTATGAATGGGAGAGTCAAGACTCTACATCCAAAAATTCACGGTGGCATTCTCGCTGATCTCAGCATCCCAGAGCATGTACAGGAAATGGAGCAGCACGGCATTGACTCAATCGACATGACAGTCGTTAATCTGTATCCATTTGAGGCCACATTGGCGTCGGGAGCACCACATGCAGAAATGGTCGAGCAGATTGATATCGGTGGCCCAACCATGGTCCGCGCGTCAGCAAAGAATTACAAATGGACAGTCGTCGTGGTGAATCCAGAACGCTACGATGCTGTGCTCAAAAAGCTCGATGACAATAACGGTTGTGTTGATGAAGACACAAGGCGCTTTCTGTCAGCAGAAGCCTTCCGACACACAGCGCGATACGACAGTATTATTCAAGCCTATATGACCGGCCAAACTGCTTCAGAGGAGTTCCCCACCGAAATTAGTCTTGGATTCAAACGTGCACAAGAACTGCGATACGGGGAAAATCCACACCAAACTGCGGCGTTGTATGGAAGTTTTGAAAGCATCTTCTCGCAATTGCACGGCAAAGAATTGTCGTACAACAATATTGTCGACATCGATGCTGCTAGCCGTTTGTCACTTGAGTTTTCAGAACCGGCAATCTGCATTATCAAGCACACAAATCCATGCGGCGCTGCTACCGGAGCAACGCTTAGTGAAGCATGGGATAAGGCATTTGCGAGTGATACGAAGTCGCCATTTGGAGGAATTATAGCCTGCTCAACAGAGCTCGACCTCGCCGCTGCTGAAAAAATTGACGGGATTTTCACGGAGGTTGTTATCGCTCCTTCATATTCAGCTGATGCACTTGCATTGTTGCAGAAAAAGAAGAACCGTCGTTTGCTTACGATAAACAGACAAGCACTTGCTGAGTCTCTCAAAATAGAAGTTCGGTCAGTCGCAGGCGGTCTCTTGGTGCAGAGCTCGGACACCGAACTTGTTCAACCAGAAGGTGCTCAGGTTGTGACTACAAGACAACCAAGCGAGACTGAAACTAAGGCTATGGAATTCGCTTGGAAAGTGGCCAAACATGTGAAATCCAATGCAGTTATCTATTGTGCTGCCGACCGTGTGTTGGCTGTAGGAGCAGGACAAATGTCTCGCGTGGACTCCGCTATGATTGCAGCTCGCAAGGCACAAGATGCGGGACTCGATCTCACAGGATCGGCTGTTGCTTCTGATGCATTTTTCCCTTTTGCCGATGGACTACTAGCATGTGTTGAAGCTGGTGCAACGGCGGTAATCCAACCAGGTGGCTCCATTCGCGATGAGGAAGTGATTGCTGCAGCAGATGACTCTGATATCGCAATGAGCTTTACGGGAAGAAGACATTTCAAACACTAAGTAGATAATGCGAAGAGTCTTGGTTTGAATTTCCTTTCGGGCTAATTTCCGTGCTACGAAGTTTCATGTTCAGGCGAGGCATTGGTACGTGTTAAGGAAATTGATTCAGCTCAGTGTGTTTTTGGCATGCATTACATTTGCAACTGCAAATACCACAACAAAAGTGCCAAAGCAGCACTTATTTCAGCATGTGTCTAGCTATGAGCATGGATTCGTAGCAAGCCTGCATGCAGAAGTTCTTGCTTCTGCAGGTACCGCACATTTGTCTCTTGAAGTAAATGGTTCAGCACTCGAGCTAGAGCTAGAGGAATTTTCTGTTCTAGCGGACAATGCCCAAGTCGTTGTTGCTTCACAAGGAAATGAACAGCCTTACACATTTCAGCAACCGAAGTGCTATCGCGGCAGGGTTGTTGGTGATCCGGACTCATTTGTAGTCTTGGCAGTTGCTGAAGATCTCGTTCTAGGCCAAGTCACATACTCCGAGCATGGCACTCTACAGACATTGCAGATAAACAGCGCAACAGATATCAAGCATCCCGATGGTATTGCATCGGACAATTTGGTCTTTATTCAGCCTGTAGATGCCACCGAGCTAGATGAGTACACCCCGTTTTGTAGCACAGAGCAACTAGAAGGATATGAAGAGGCGTCCGAAGAGTTTGTCGCAGCTTCTATCATTGGTGCAGCAAAGGGAAGAGATATCATTTCCCAATCTGAACTGCTCGAATTCAACATTGCGCTGGACTGCGACACTGATTACTTGTCTGACCATGGCAACAATGTTTCGCAAGCTGCCGCTTATGCACTCTCATTGATGGCTGGAGTTTCAGCCATTTATGAACGGGATTTAAACACGCGTATTCGCGTATCGTATTTGCGGCTGTGGGTGGATTCGGACCCGTATTCTGGCAACAACACCGGATCGCTGCTGCCACAATTGCGTACATACTGGAATTCGAATATGAGCCATGTATCACGTGGACTCACGAAACTGTTGTCCGGCATCAATGGCATTGGCGGGCGAGCATATCTCAATGGCATGTGCAACGGGAATGGCTACTCGGTGTCGGGCTTGCGCAACAACTCTACTTTTCCGTCTGCAAGCTATGTGTGGGATCTGCAAGTTACCGCTCATGAACTAGGCCACAATGTGGGCGCGAATCACACTCATAATTGTAACTGGAACCCTCCGATTGATTCGTGTTACAATGCGGAAGGCGGCTGTTTTACAGGAACGAAAGCCAGACGAGGAACAATAATGTCGTATTGCCACCTCACACAAGCTGGGATTTCTCCGTTTTTTCATGCCAAGGTGCGTACTGCCATGAGGCAAAAACTCGAGCAGGACAATTGTGTTTACCCTGCTTTGGAGGAGCATGATGTTGATGTTGCAATTCTGAATATTGAGTTTCCAATCAACGGCATGAAGGTACTTGTAGGTGAAAAGGTTCTTCCGGAAGTGTCAATAATCAACACTGGTACAGAAGCATCCAATTCGTTTAGACTCGTGATGAGTATAGAGAATCAACAGTCAGAAGTACTATCTACTCAAACCGCACTAGTGCCAGAAGTTCCAGCAAAAGAGTCGTTTTCCGTGCAGATTGGAGAATTTACTCCAACAACAACAGACACATATACTGTGACATTTGAACTCATCGATCTAGTTGACGATCGCAATACTTTGAACAACCAGATGACCCGTGTGTTCCACAGTGTTGAAGAAATTGACTCTGGGGTAACGTTGACGATGCCTACGCAATCCGAGACATACGAAGCAGGAGATGCAATCCGGTTTGAGTGGGAAAGCGAGAATGTCTCCGTGGTTTCGCTCACATACTCGATCGACAATGGAGCGACGTGGCACGATGTAACAAATCGGGTAGGAGCACTTGCTGGTTTTTACCAATGGAATGCACCATCGGTTGAAAGCGATCAAGTACTTTTCAGGATTCATGACCGCTTTAGCTCAGGAGTGACAGATATCACTGAGTTCACAAGCACAATCACTACACCAGTTGACATGGCAATAGGCGACGTGTTGCACCCGCTGCCAAACGAGGTTGTGACATTGCCTACAGTTCCGAGTTTGCAGGTGAGGAATATTGGTTCGAATACAGCCACTGACGTTGCAGTGACTCTCAGAGTTATGAATTATGACACATGGACGGAAGTCTACAACGAGCGAATAGAACTTGGAGAAGTTGCTTCTAGCACCGACAGAACTATTGAATTTCCCGAGCTTGGTCCAAGTGCGCAAGGCTTCAACAACATCTTGTATTTCCATGTGTCTGCCCCAGGCGATGTCAATGATCACAACGACTCTGTTGGAGTACATTATCAAGCACAAGAAACACTACCGCGTCAGGCGGATCTTATTGAACCGTTTTTTGACGAGACAGGCGTAGATAGAAGACCGTTCTTCAGGTGGTCAGAAGTACCTGAAGCTACCGAATATGAACTTCAGGTGGCCCGATCGGAAAATTTCGGATTTTTATTTATTGACATTAGAGAGACTCTCACAGAATCCACGTTTGTTAGTTCTGAAGTAGAATTGCAACCTGAAACAACGTACTACTGGAGAGTGCGCACTGGGAACTCGGCCGGAAGTTCTGAATGGACATCACCTTCAGAATTTACTACTAGCTCGATAACGTCTGTTGACACCGAGTATGTGTCATACATCTCGGCATTTGTGTCAGCAGATTATACCGAGTTGTATGTCAACAACAACTCGTTGGAACAAGTTGAAGTTTCTGTCGTTGCTATGGACGGCTCTACAGCCGTGAAACACACTGCGCAACCAGGACAATCGGAAGCTCAAATACGCACGCTACCTTCTGGTGCTTATTTGGTTGTTGTGTCAGGTGTGCAGATAGCAAAATTCACGAAGTAACGGTAGCGCTGTAGCTATTTGTCCCACGAATCTTACGCAGATGTATGCAAGAAAAGCAACGAACTTTGAAGTCAGTTATCCAGCTCGTACTAGGCTTCGTTATTTTTATCTGGCTCGTAGAAGCTGTTGAACAGTTCTTGCGATTAGATTTCGGTACATTTGGAGTGTTGCCAAGAACATGGGAGAGTCTTTCGGGGATTCTCACAATGCCACTGATACACTCTGACTGGGGACACCTATCTGCCAACACAGGTCCACTCGCTCTCATGAGTGGGGTTATTCTTTACTTGTATCAGAAAGTTGCTTGGCGCGCCATTGCATTTATTTGGATTGGAGCTGGCGCGCTAACATGGCTTTTTGCTCGTCCCGATGCATACCACATTGGTGCAAGCGGTGTGATTTACGGAATGGCCGGATTTCTAGTCTCATACGGAATTCTCCGCCGAGAAGTCAAGAGTATTGCTATTGCTTGCATTATTGTCTTTTTATACGGTGGAATGTGGTACGGAATGTTGCCAGGTGATGTTGGTGTGAGCTGGGAAGGCCATGTTGCCGGCGCGATTTCAGGAATAGTTGCCGCCGCAGCCTTCAAGGATATCGAGCCGCGAAAAACGTATGATTGGGATGAGGAAGAAGAAGTAGAAGAAGTTGAAGACCATTTTGCGGATTATGTGTACCTCAGAAACGGAAATCGAATAAAGAAATAGTTATCTTGAGACAACCACACCGACATGTTCAACACACATCAACTCACAGGATTTGATTGATATGACAGACGAACTTGAGTATATGTCCGGTTTTGGCAATGAGTTTGCCACTGAAGCTCTAAAAGGAGCCTTGCCGGTTGGAAAGAATTCTCCGCAAAAAGTAGCGTATGGACTGTACGCAGAGCAGATGACCGGCTCCGCATTTACAGCGCCGCGCTCATCAAATAAACGCACATGGCAGTACCGGATCCGACCATCAGTACTCCACAAACCATTTAGCCTGCATCGCAATGGCATGATCACAGGCGCGGCACCAGGCCCAGCTACACCGAATCAACTTCGTTGGGATCCACTGCCAATTCCGGAAGAACGCACAGATTTTATCGAAGGTTGGCACTCGATGACCGCTTGTGGCTCACCTGAGTCTATGATCGGCATTTCGGTACATCACTATGTTGCCAATGCCGATATGAAAGACCGATATTTTAGCTTTGGTAGTGATTCAGATTTTAAATCAAGCCAAGAAGAATCAGCAGATGCTTCTTCCGAGAGGCGCTTGAGTTATTTACAATTCGGTTTGGGATTGATAGCAGAAAATCCTATTCAGGGTGCGGGTTATCGATCATTTGTGATATTGTATCCAGAATCCGAATTCATCCGTTTTGATAACCCCGTAAATGAACATGATCTTAATCGTGTTGCACATAATGTCTATCTCGAGACATTTGTTGGTGTTGGATTACTGGGCACATCGGCTTTTGTCCTGATGTTATTTTTGGCATGGAGATACTTTCGTCGTGCGATTGCATTGCTTGAACCAGGAACGTTTGCTTGGGCAACAGCACAGGCACTTGAATATGCTCTGATTGCTTATTGTGTTTCAAGTATTTTCATCAGCAGTGAACAGTTTAAGCAATTGTGGTATATATTAGGTATGTCATCCGCATTATTGCATTATGCAATGTTCTTGCAAAACAAGAAAAACAGTAGCAACGCGCCTATTCGGTCATCCATCGCAAATTAGGCTAGGATACAAAAATCAGTTTAAGTCTCATTAAGTGTAATTCCGAAAATTATCTATTTTTGTATCTCATATTATCAAATCTCATAAAGATTAACTATTTTGATACGACAAATTCAAGTCGATTAGCAAAACTCAGGTTATAGTTATGCTTATCACTAAATTTGAGTAGGACAGGAGTATAGCGTTCCTCCTCCCCCACCATATCAATGGAGTTCTGCGCTAGAATCTTTATGAAACACAAAATTTTAAAAACAGCTGTT
>JAUHYX010000073.1 GCA_030426285.1 bacterium | reverse complement strand
ACACCAAGACTACATCCGCAAAATAGTTGCAACGGCGGAAGGTGGCTTTGTCGCCCTGGTTGATTCTCGTTCCCAAAATGGAACACTAGCGCCTTCATATGGTGACTTCGATGTATACCTTGTTAAATATGACGAGTCTTTTGCCCAGCAATGGGTGTGTCATATAGGTGGAACAGGTGAAGACACGAGTCACGATGTTGTAGCATCTTCTTCGGGTGGATATGTTGTTGTGGGACAGACGAAGTCGACTGACATTGACTTTCAAGTTCGAACTAGCACACAAGATCTCGATGCTTTCATTGTAAAGGTAGATGACATGGGGCAATATGATTGGCTAACTGTGTATGGCTCCACAAAAAAAGAACGAGCCAATACTGTGCTAGAACTTCCTTTTGGAGGGTACCTTGTTGGAGGCTACTCAATGGGACAGTCACAACCTTTTGGATACGAAGGTAGTGAAAGAACGATCAATGTGACATACATTACTTGGTCTGGAACAGTTGCCGACATCTTCTTGTTTGGTGGTTCTGATGCTGACAATTGTGTGGATCTTGCCTTTGACGCTATAGGCGACGTATACATTACTGGGTGGACTAAATCTCAGGATGGTAGTTTCAAGGACAATGTCGTTGAAGATGTAGACTTCTTTATGGCGAAGTTTGGAATTATTTCGCAACAATTCATTACAAACGTCAAGGAAACTGGGATTCAAAACAACTGCAACCACACTACCTCAGAACTAGTTCGTGCATACCATTTAAATGAAAGAGGGTCTGAAGGGTGGATATTCAATGCATACACGACAGATGGGAAGGCTTATAATAGTCAACACAGAGGGGTTAACCAGACAGCACTCATAGTCAAATGCAATAGTTCATCTTGCACACACACTTTGAAGCTTAGCCAATAACAGTCTCAACAAATATTCGAAGGGAGCTCAATTTCGGAAATATTAGAAATTTGCTCTGAAACGAAAGAATTACACTTTTTCCACGACTCGTAGTTTAGCGCTGCGGGCTCGTGGATTTTTTTTGATTTCTTCTTCTGAAGGCAAATGGGGTTTGCTCGTGAGGTGCCTGCATACTGGGGTGATTTCCTTGGTTGTACTATAGATTCCGTCTGGATCTGGCACACGAGTTTTACACAGATCCTTAAAGATGTGCTTCACTATCCGATCCTCGAGCGAATGATACGTAAGCACCACAATTCGTCCGCCTGGTTGTAACACATCCACTATTCCAGTGAGAGTGCGTTCGAGCACACCTAGTTCGTCATTAACGGCAATGCGCAAGGCTTGAAAAACGCGAGATAGGGTTTTGAAATGAAATGGTTGTGGAACGAGGTCACACACAAGGTCACGCAATTGAAATGTTGTTTCGATGGGAGCGGTGCGGCGGATCTCCACGATCCGCCGCGCTATCTTCCTCGCATTTGGTTCTTCGCCATATCGGCGGAAGAGCCGCTCCAATGCGCTCTGGTCCTCAGCTGCAATGATTTCCAGAGCTGTTGGGCCATGCTTGCTGAATCTCATGTCAAGCTGCGATTCGACACGATAACTCAGACCAATGCTACCAGTATCCAGTTGCTGCGATGATACTCCCAGGTCCAGAAGTAATCCTGCAATACCGGTGATCCCCTGTTCTTCCTCTATGCTGCATGCCCTTTCGAAATTTGCGTGTACAAGAGTGAGTCGCGATTGCTCGCTTTGGAGTTCTTCCCTAAATCGTTCTGTGCAGTGCTCTATTGCCACCGTATCTGCATCAAATGAATACAAGTGACCTTCTGTATTGAGCCTACTCACGATTTCTGCTGTATGCCCCCCGCCTCCGAGTGTCCCATCAATGTACCGACCACCTGGATCGGTTACGAGGTAGTCACAACACTCCTGCAACATGACAGGGTTGTGATAGTCGTACTCTTCGGCTTCGGAGGAGTCTATGCGAACTCGCTCTTGCTTACCTTGTTTCAAAGATCGTTTGTTCTTTTTCGAACGCTTTTTTGCCATGCCAAGCCTCTACGGACCGACATTCATAACTTTTGATGCAACCTCTTCGTATTCCTCATCTTGGCTTTCCAAGTATGCATCAAACACTTCCGGAGCCCAAAGCTCTAGATGATCAATCATACCTACAATTGTCACCTTTCCATTGAGCCCTGCAAACTCAATATGCCGCTTTGGAATGCTGAGTCGCTGGTTGCTGTCGAGATTTACTTCCTCACTCCACCCGAGGATGGTGCGCAAAAAGTATCTGTCCTTCTCGTTGTACTGGTTGAGAGATGCGAACTGCTCTTCATAACGCCTCCACTCATTCATAGGATAGGCTACGATACAGCGGTCGTTGCCCCGAGTTACGACAAAAACGTCGTTGGCCTCAGGCGAGATGCTCTTTCTCATTTTCGCCGGCACGCTCACGCGACCTTTGGCGTCAATGGAGAATGTCTCCTGACCTTTGAAATAACCCATTTTACCTACTTAAAACTGGGACGTTAATACACTCTCTCCCACTTTCTCCCACCTGCACCCCACAAAGAAACGAAAAGAGGCCAAATAAAACAACAATTTTCCCTACATTCGCACTGTTTTTACATCACTGTTACACTTGGTGTTTTCCTTCTTATGGGAAATCGTCCCACAACGCATTCTTCACAGCGCATTTTTGCTGTTGATTTCATCCGCCTTGCAGCCATGATCTTGATGATTCAGGGGCACACTCTGTATTATTTGGTTGGCATGGAAACCATCGATGCAAATGTGTTTCCGTGGAATGTATGGCACTTTGTGCGCGGACTCACCGCCCCCACCTTTCTTTTGGTGAGCGGCATTGTGCATATGTTCGCAAACAAACGCGACCATTTGGGCAGAGTTCGGTTAGATACAATTGTGAAGCGCGGGCGCTGGGGAATTGCTCTTATTGCAATTGGCATGGTGTTGCAGCTTCCAGTTCAGACGATACTCGACCTTCCACACATCTCGCCAGACCTGTGGCAGTCGTTTTTGGCAGTTAACATTCTGCAGCTTACCGGTGCGGGCTTACTGGCAATAGCATTTTTGCTGGCGACTACAACTTCGGAACGATCCTTTGCTTTGGTTACAACGGCCATTGGAGTCGCTGTTGTACTGTTGGCACCACTTCTCAATTCAATGGAATTCAACAATGTCGTAGCACAGTCGTGGCTCACATTCAATTCTGGTTCCCTGTTCCCACTGTTTCCTTATGTGGGCTATATGTTTGTTGGAACCGGAATCGGCTATTTCATCAAGCACTCTGCCAAAATTGATCGTTTCGCTGCACTGCGCAAGTTTACTGGATTTTTGGGTGTGTTGCTGTTCGCAATTTCTTTTGGACTAGAGAATGTGCTGCAAGAACTGTCGTGGCATGTGTATCCGCAGCACAACTACTACCATTCACATCCCAATTGGTTCTTACAGCGTATTGCGGCCACGTTTCTACTGATGTTTGCCTTGACATATGTATTCGAATTGGTTTCGCGCTGGCGACACACGATTAGTTCAATGAGTAGCAAGTCACTGCATATTTATGTTGCGCACTTGCTTATTCTGTATTCAATGCCATACCCTGGAGCTTGGTTCCGCGCAAATGCCGGGAAATTCTCAATTATTGAAGGTATATTTGTAGCCGTCGCGCTCGTATCTTTCTGCCTCTTGCTGGCATGGGTACTGCGATATTTAGATACCACATATCCCCGGCTGACGAATGTAAGCAAGTGGGCATTGCTGCCTGCGTTGGGATTGTGGCTTGTACTTTAGACTACTGCAACCATACTACACAAATACCTTATGCTGCAACTACTGCAACACCAAAAGTCAGGCGAAATAGCAATCAAAGAAGTTCCTATGCCGGTGTGCCCAGAAGGCGGAGTGCTCGTACGAGTGCACAACTCCTTGATATCTGCTGGTACCGAACGCATGAGTGTTGAGAAAGCAAAAGCGTCGTTGTTGGAACGCGTTCGCAAGCAGCCAGACGACGTCAAAATGGTGCTCGAAAGCGTGAAGAAGGATGGTGTTTCAGCCACACTTCAAAAGGTGAAAAACACGCTTGAAAGCTGGCGTCCGCTAGGCTACTCTACTGCCGGCGTAGTGGTTGAAAGTAAGAGTCCACACTTTTCTGTGGGAGACCGCGTGGCATGCGCTGGCAATGCTCAGGCATACCATGCAGAATACAATGCAGTGCCGGCAAACTTGACTGTCAAAATTCCAGATTCCGTACAGTTTAACCAAGCCTGCTACACAACCCTCGGTGCTATAGCATTGCAAGGCGTGCGGCAAACTGCTCCAGAACTCGGAGAAACCATTGCTGTTGTTGGACTCGGGTTGCTGGGTCAACTCACCATCCAATTGCTAAAAGCCAATGGTGTGCGCGTGATCGGACTGGATATTGACGCTTCGCTGTTTGAGTTGAGTAAGACTTCTGGGTGTGATGCAACCGTGCTCTCCAATGCTGACAATCTGGGTGCGGTGCGAGAATTTTCTCGAGGACGCGGAGTGGATGCCGTTGTCATTACAGCCGCTACGAGTTCGGATGCTCCTATGGATCTCGCGCTGCGCATGTGCCGGAAAAAAGGGCGTGTGGTGGTGGTTGGTGCTGTGGGAATGAATATCAATCGCGGTCCAATGTATATGGGCGAAATCGATGTGAAAATTTCGTGCTCATACGGTCCTGGCAGATATGATCCGCAATATGAAGAAATGGGTGTAGATTATCCATTGCCTTATGTTCGGTGGACTGAAAATAGAAATATGGAAGCGTTTCTCGACATGGTTGCTGCTGGGGCTGTAACAACAAAAGGCCTAACTACACATTCTTTCGAATTGCAAGAAGCCCAGGCAGCCTATGAATTTGTGACTGGCAAACGCAAGGAACAGTATGTAGGGCTGGTGCTGAACTACGATACGGACAAGGCCGAAGAGCAGCGCTTTTCGGCGGGTGCAAATGTTGCGAGGAAGGGTACACCTTCTGTTGGGTTTGTAGGTGCAGGTGCATTTGCACAGTCTCACCTTCTCCCACACTTTTCAGGTACTGGCGCTCATCTACACGCAGTGGCCACATCTACACCTGCAAAAGCGCACTCTGTAGCGCAAATATTCGGTTTTGAGAAAGCTGTAGCAGACGTGCAAGATATTGTTTCTGATAACAATATTGACCTTGTTTTCTGTGCAACAAGACATGATTCACATGCCCAAATAGTAGAAGCTGCTCTCCGCAACAATCAAAATGTTTTTGTTGAAAAGCCTGTAGCAATTTCAGAAGAAGAACTGACAGCAATAGAAGCGGCGTTGGCAACCTCGGAAGGGGCAGTTATGGTTGGATTTAATCGCCGGTTTTCTGAATCGTTTATGGCGATAAAAGACTTTTTTGCCGGTCGTGTTGGCTCGTTTAGCATGATGTACCGTGTCAACGCAGGTTTTATCCCGCCGGAGCACTGGTCGCAACAACCGGAGCAAGGCGGCCGCATCATCGGTGAGGCTTGTCACTTTATTGACTGCATGTCTTACATTTCCAACGAAGTGCCGGTTTCCGTGTATGCACAACAAGTTTCAGGTGGAACTGCACATTTACATGACAATGTGCACGCAACTATTGCGTTTTCTAAGGGTAGTGTTGGAACGCTTGTATATGCTTCGAATGGAGATGGAGCAGTTCCGAAAGAGTATTTCGAGGCGATGTGTGACGGGAGAACGGCCCTCATGCACAACTTTAGATCTGTAGAGCTCTTTCAAGGGAAACGTCGCAATACACATAAGTTCGACGGAGCTAAAGGCCATAAGAATGAAGTTCATGCCACTATTGCGGCAGCCAAAACTGGTGGAGAGATGCCAATTCAGTGGGACAGTATTGCAGCGACAACGAGAGCTACATTTGCCATCGAGCAGTCACTGCAGACTGGCTCAGTAGTTACTCTGTAGCAACTACACTAATTCTTGTGTTCGCGACCGCAGTTTGTCGAGCAATGACGAGAGCAATTGCGCTTCTTCTTCGCTGACAACTTCCAAGGACCCAAGGAAGCCGTCAATCTCTGGTTGAATGCGCTCCAACAACGTAATTCCTTGCTTGGTAATCTGAATATCGAGCGCGCGCCGGTTGTTCTCGCATACAGTGCGAGTTGCCAACCCTTTGGCTACAAGTCTTTCCAGAAGTCTCGTCAGGTCAGGAGTCTTGTCGATCATAACCGACTTCACTTCAGTAGCTGTGCAAGCACATGGAGTTTTACCACGCAGAATTCGCAGTACATTGTACTGTTGATGTGTGAGCTTATGAGGTCGAAGTATCTCACGCAGGCGGTTGGTAATCCAGCCACTCGTAAACATCACATTTACTATTGCCCTGTGGTAGTCACTCACAAAATGGCTTTGTCCAATTTCATCTTCTATTGTCATGCACTTTTTGACGAACTACAACCAGCAACATTTTACACCTACGTTGACTTCGATGACCCCAAGAGCTCTCCCGCCGCAGCGAGAATGAGTCTTGCGCACTGTGTTTTCATCATAGGATCGAAGGACTGTTCGCCGTGCTTGCCAACGAGTGTTATGGTATTGTGGTCTCCGCCAAAACCCGACTGAGGTTGATTCACCATATTGAGAACAATCATATCGGCATTCTTCTTTTCAAGTTTTGCCTTGGCGTTTTCTAAGCCGTTTTCGGCTTCAAGAGCGAACCCTATGACCGCCTTGTTGCCTTTGTTTTCTCCAGCCCAAGCAAGGATGTCCGCCGTCTTTTTCAACACGAATTCAACTTCTTCATCAGACTTCTTGATTTTTCCATTGGCCGGCGCAACCGGCGTATAATCCGCTACGGCCGCAGCAAAAATTCCCACGTCTGCATCCGTCCAATGCACTTGTACAGCTTGAAGCATTTCCTGAGCAGATTCTACCGACTCAAAGCGAATACCGTCCGGCTCTGGTAGATCAACAGGACCGGAAATAAGAACAACTTCGGCTCCTGCATCGCGTGCAATTTCTGCAAGTGCATAGCCCATCTTGCCGCTGCTGTGATTGGAAATGTACCGCACGTCGTCGATTTTCTCACGCGTTGGTCCTGCTGTGATAAGCACAACTCTGCCGCGAAGTTGCTCACTTATAGGCAACGATTCCTTGAGATGTTGCAATTCTAGTTCAGCATCAAAAGCATCGTGGTCAACGCCCTCCTGGAGATCGTACACAGGCTGTTGCAATGCGGCATCAACAGTTCGCATCATCTCTTCGTTTTGAGAAATCAATTCCATTCGGTTGAGTAGCTTCAGAACATGACTTGTCAATGCATCTATTTCTGGAAGTCTCCCTGGCCCGTATAGCCCCGATGCGAGTTCGCCTTCCTCCGGTTCAATCACCAACGCACCGTCTTGCTCGATGCTCCTGACATTGCGTTGGGTGGCTGGGTGCAACCACATTTCGGTGTCCATAGCCGGACTCACCAGCAACGGTGTTTTTTCAGGCAAAGACATCGCCAGTGCGGTAACAGTATTGTCGCAGTTGCCACTGGAGAGCTTGGCAAGCGTTGTCGCAGAGCAGGGTGCAATGAGCATAGCATCACACCAATGGGACAAATGAACATGCCACGAACCATCGTTTTGAATACGCTCGTCAAACATATCAACCGCAACAGGGTGACGTGTCAAATTTTCTAGGGTAAGTGGAGAAACAAACCGCGTGGCGGTTGGGGTCATCGCAACGCGAACTTCAATACCATTCTTGATGAGCTCACGTACGAGAAGTGGGGTTTTGTAGGCAGAAATTGATCCTGTAATACCAATCAGGACTCGTTTTGCTATTTCTTTCATGGTTTCCCTTGACTCTTTGCTGCTGAGAAAGTTCCCGGCCAATATACCGGGAACTCAATCTCAAAATAATCAAAAGAAAACCCAATGCGCAACTTAACTAGACTTGCGACGGCGACGACTCGCCTTGGCTTTCACCTTTTTGCCTTCAAAAGAAAGCTCTTCGTGCAACATTTCCTTCATTGCCAAAAATGTTGGCTTAGGGATCTTGTCAAATTGTTTACTGATTTCCATTTGGTCAAAATTGCCAAACTCAGATTCTTCGTCTACTGGGCGCAGCCTGTCGATACGCGCGTCGAGCTGCTCTTTAACATCGTCGTTGATTCTGCGAGAGCGCATTCCCATTGCAACAATCGCTTCATAAATAGAACCGCGGCTTGAAGCGTCAGTCCGCACGACAACTGGATTTACTAGATAATCTTCCATGTATACTTCGCAGCTAATTATGAAAACAGCCTGCTAATTTGCAAAAAAACAAGTACAGTTACAAGATAATTCGACATTTAGGAGCGCTTTGCATGAGCAACGAGTTCGGCGAGCTCAGTTAAAGCATCGAGAGGAGTCATTGAATTTACGTCAATATCACGCAAGCGCCGGCGCAGTTCGTCGTCGCGAACTTCAAACAGCGCCAATTGGTCTTCAGATGATACCGGCAGTGTTGCCACACCGCTCATGTCTGTAGAAGCTATGTTCAATGAGGTCGATTCTGTGGAAGTGGACTGTTCAGTAGACTTCAAGCCTTCGAGTTGAGTCATGATTTCCTTGGCTCGCGCTGTTACAGTCGACGGCAACCCAGCCATTTCAGCCACATGAATACCAAATGAGTGGTCGGCAGAACCTGCCACAACATCGTGGGTAAACACAATTGTACCAGCCACATCATGCACATCAACTTTGTAGTTGCGTATGCCTTCATATCTCGAAGCGAGCTGATTGAGTTCATGATAGTGTGTAGCAAACAATGTCCGTGCTTTCAATTGCGTACACACATGTTCGGCAATCGACCACGCGATGCTGATTCCGTCAAAAGTGCTTGTCCCTCTGCCCACCTCATCGAGAAGTATCAAGCTTCTTTCCGTGGCATTGTTGAGAATAGTAGCAGCTTCCTGCATTTCAACCAGGAATGTACTTTCACCGGCGGCGATGTTGTCTTGCGCACCGACACGAGTAAAAATAGAATCCACCACTCCAATAGTCGCCGTATCGGCAGGAACACTACTACCTGTCTGAGCAAGCAAGACTATCAATGCGACCTGTCTCAAGTAACTCGATTTACCGGCCATATTTGGCCCAGTAATGATATGCAGCCGGTTTTCGCGACAGTCTAGCATTGTGTCATTGGCCGTGAACGAACGCCCCTCGGGCAGAAGCTGTTCTACCACAGGGTGACGTCCTTTTGAGATTGACAATTCATCTGAATCCACAAGGGTCGGCTTCACGAAATTGTACTCACAAGCTGCCTCAGCAAAGCTCTGCAACACGTCGAGCGTTGCAACACAAGCCGCTGTTCGCTGCACTTCGCGAGCAAACGAGGCTGTATGCAAAACAACTTCGGCAAACAGCTCTCGCTCAAGGGCCTGAATATTCTCGCCGGCGGACAATACTTGCTCTTCTAGTTCTTTCAATTCGGGCGAAATGTACCGCTCAGCGCTCGTTAATGTCTGCTTGCGAATCCAGTGGTCCGGAACTTTGTCCTTATGAGCATGAGTTACTTCCAAATAGTAACCATACACATTGTTGAAACCTGTTTTGAGTGAGGAAATGCCTGTTTCTTCTCTGGCATTGTCGCGCAATTGTGAGATCAGCCCCTTGCTGTTGTCGCGCACATTGATCATTGCATCGAGATCGGTATGAAAACCGCTACGAAAAACGCCTCCACTTCCAGGATTCAGAGGCGGGTCTTCAGCTATTGCAGTATCCAGGTGACGTATAAGCTCACTGAGGTCTGCGCAGTTGGAGAGTGTCTTTTGCACATGCGAACTGTCCGTTGTAGCAGCCGCTTCTTGCAAAGGGTCAACCTGCTTCAATGAAGTGGAAAGCTGCTTGAGATCTCGAGGTGTGGCTCGTCCTGTACATACCTTTGACACCAGCCTTTCGAGATCCGCAGTTTCTTGCAGGCACTCTCGGATTGCGCCTCGTAATGTGCTCTCGCTCAGCTCTTGCACTGCCTCTTGGCGCTCAGTCAGCACAGAGAGATCAGTCAAAGGGCGCGTAAGCCATTGCTTTAACAAACGTCCACCCATAGACGTACAAGTTTTGTCCATCAACTTGATAAGCGTACCGTGTTGCCCGGCACCGCTGAGCGAGTAGGCAATTTCTAGATTCCTGCGCGTTGAGGCATCGAGGACCATATACGAACCGACATTGTGTCTTCGCAGTGGCAGCATGTGCTTCACACCCTGTTTTTGCGTTTCGTTCAGATAGTGCACAACGGCTCCAGCAGCAGCAATTCCCAAGGGCATGTGTTCAACACCAAACCCCTTTACACTCGAGACACCATACAAACCGCACAGCTGTTCTACACCATAATCTTCACCAAACAACCAGGTTTCCAACCTCGTGATTGGAGTTTGGGCATCCACCACACATGGGAGCGCTTCGACGAGATGACGCTGATCGCGCGACACCAGGATTTCCGATGGGACAAGCGTATCCATCCAACCGGGCAACATCGACTCGTGCATTTCAGCAGTTTCAAACACGCCTGTAGATACATCTGCAAACGCAGCACCAACTGTTGATGAGTACTTTCCGGATCCCTTAAACACAGCAACCACATAATTATTTGTGTTGGCGTCAAGAAGTTTTTCATTCATCACCACACCCGGCGTGACAACCTCAACCACATCGCGTTTTACGATACCCTTGGCCTGCTTGGGATCTTCCACCTGCTCGCAAACAGCGACCCTGTGTCCAGCTCTCACGAGTCGCGGCAAGTAGTTGTCGAGTTGATGGTGAGGGAAACCTGCCAACGGCATTTCACCTGCGGATCCATTGTTGCGCTTGGTAAGTGTTAGCCCGCAAACCTTGCTAGCTGTCACCGCATCATCACCAAATGTCTCAAAAAAATCGCCCAAACGAAACAGCAGTAACGTATCGGGATTTTTCTGTTTGATACTGTTGTATTGTTTCATGAGTGGCGTCTCTTTGCCACCCTTCTTTTTCTTTGCTTTCGTCGCCATACGCTTCCAATTCTGCAATCAATTCCGGCAAATTTGAAAATCAAACCTGCATTTTGCAATCGTTTATCCAATATTTTCGTATTTTGTGGATCTACGCGTGTCTCATTTTTCGAGCGCGCATCGGTGAATATAAACAGACTTACAACATCAGCTCCGTAGTTATGAGTGACGAAAAGAATCCGACCGAAGTGAAGACTGAGGAAACAGCAACTGTTGAACAACATCAACAAGCGGCTGAAACACCTGAAGCATCTTCTGAACCAACACCTGCAGCCAAAGAATCTGAGACTGCAGAAACTCCTGCCGCTGACGCGGCCGCACCGCAGGAATCTGCGGAGAGTGAACCTACAACGTCAGAAGAAAAGGCAGCGGATTCGTCAGACGGCGCTGAAGCACCTGCTGAAGAAAAGAGCAGTGAACCATCTTACGATGCAGAAGCTCTCAATGCTGAGTTGCGTGAAAAGAAAGCAAAACGCGAAACAATTGAAGTAGAAGGCCTCCGCCGTGTGCGTGGTGGTATTCTTGTTTCGTATAAAAATATGCACTTGTTCTTGCCAACTTCACACCTGTCACTTAAGTCAAACCCAAGTGAAAACGAACTCTTGGCCTTGTTGCGCAAGAAATTCGAAGTTCATGTTCACGAAATCGCAAAGGACGAATCTTCACGAGTGATTGTCACTCGTCGTTGGATTCTGCGCAAAGAGCGCGTGAAAGATGTAAAAGTAGGAGAAGTGGTTGAAGGAAAAGTATCTTCTCTTACTGAGTTTGGCGCATTTGTAAATATCGGTGATGTCGACGGAATGGTTCACGTTTCGCGCATCTCGAACAATCGCGTTGACAAACCTTCGGATGTCCTGAAGAAAGGCGATGTTGTGAAGGTTGTTGTAAAGGACGTTGACGCGGCAAAAGGCCGAATTTCTCTCTCAATGAAAGAACTTGAGCCAAGCCCGTGGGACGACGTTGAAACAAAAGTTCAGCCAGGCGACCAACTGACTGGGAAAATCAAAAGCATTACAGACTTTGGTGCTTACGTAGAGGTTTTACCTGGTTTGGAAGGATTGGTGCACGTAAGTGAATTGTCTTGGGCACGCCGCTTGAAAACTCCGCGTGAGATGTTCAAGAACGGACAGGATATGGACGTACAAGTCATTTCTGTTTCAAGCAAAGACCAAAAAATCTCTCTTTCTCACAAGCTTCGTACCGAGAACCCTTGGGACAAGATGGAAGAAGTCTTCCCGATTGGCTCAACTGTTAAAGGAAAAATCAAAGAATTGCTCCAACGCGGTGCCGTTGTTCAGCTTTCTGATGAAGTTGACGCATTTATGCCAAAGGGCAAGATGCACCCTGACTATCGCTCAAATAAAAAGAAACTCGAAGTTGGCGAAGAGCTAGAACTTTCTGTCATGGATGTTGTGCCTGACAATCAGTCTCTCATCGTTGGAATGAGCGGTTTTGATCAAGGCAGCGACAAAGATGAAAAAGGCAAGCCACGTGGTGGCGGTGGTCGCCGACATGGTGGCGGTGGTCGTCGTGCCAACATTCCTCAAGATCGCAAGAGCAACAGCAATGTAACGCTGATGGACCTCCTCTCCGAAGAAGAACGCAAGAAGTTGTTTGGTGAAGACAAGTAGTCTTCACTCAACCCGTGAATACACAGTTTGTAAGAAAGGCCGGATTTGTTCCGGCCTTTTTTATTTCTCTACATCTCTGTATTATTGCCCATGAAATTTCACCTTTTACTGCCGACTATTCTCTTCGTTTCTGCAGCAAGCTTTCCTGCAACGGGCGGCCACTACACCGTGCATAGTGTTGCCGAAACCACTAGCTCTATGCTAGATTCAACGCAATCTACAGCCCAACCAATTGACAGCTCCTCACAGCTTCCTAGCTCTGGAGATACGACAGTCGACTCGGTGAACGTCGTAGAAGAACAGCAGCCCAGCACACCCGAGAACTACTCAGAAGATCAAAACAAAGCTTTTGAAGAAGCTATTGAAATTGAGATGGCACCGAGAGTGCGACTCAAATTGGCAATTCAGGAAACAATTCGCGATTGGCATGTAAGCCTCAACAAAGAACCCGATGAATGGAGCCAAGTACTAGCAAACCTCAATATCCCTAGAGCACAGCTTCGCCCCACTGGCCGTGAGCAAGTGTTTAGAGACTATGCCATGAATCAAGCAAAAGATGTCGACTCACCTGTACCGACGAGTCCAGGTTTTAAGGGACTTGAGATTCCACTTTCAGATATCGGACAATTCCTGGGCATTTCAGAAGATGTGTCACCAACAATCACGTACCGGGTGAGTTTTGCAACAAATGTAGCCGTTGTCATTTACGGTGCTGACGCGCGGAAAATTGCCGATGTTCAGCGCCCTCGGTTTCAACGCCCTGGCTCATACTCGCTTACGTGGAACCTAAAGGACAATTCTGGCAAGCCCATGCCTCCTGGTGACTACATCGCCGAAGTACAGATTGGATTGAATGCTACGAGCACCACTCATATCCATGTCATCCGCAAAAAAATTGTCATCCCCTAGTGGCCCGTGTCGCAGTCATTGGTGCCGGCATTGCCGGTCTGGCAGCTGCAGCACGCTTGGCAGCGCTTGGTATAGAAGTAGACGTATATGACAAGCGGCTCGGTCAGGGTGGCCCCGTTACATCGGTCACGCAAGGCCCGTATTCCTATGATGTAGGCCCGCAGTGGCTGACGCTGCCTCCGGTGTGGGACGAACTGTTTGCTGCCTGTGGAGAACATCGCTCGTCATATTTCAGTATGCAAGCACTCGACACGATGTTCCGAGTGCACATTGATGCCGAAACCCATTTTGATATTTCTCGCAACATTCAAGCCACACAGGACTCTCTAGCCGAAGCGGGACTTGAAACGCCGGATGCTTTTCTGTCCTTCATGAAACAAGTTACCGAGCACTCGAGCTACTTTGCGGACCGCGCTCCGTATCAATTTCCATGGCACAAGCCCAAAAAGGTGGTGGAACGAACTCTCGTTGCCATGCGACGATCTACAACATCCGACTATGTGGCAGCTGCCTTAGATACTTCGTTTGGTAGCAAT